>NZ_JBGCCA010000009.1:0-210614 GCF_041261265.1 Streptacidiphilus sp. MAP12-33 | reverse complement strand
AGGTGCCCCTTGCGTGGGCGCGACCGGCCTCGGCTTGAGCTCCCGCAGGTCGTTGTACTGCCGGGGGCGCGGGGCTCGCCGATATGCGGCTCCTCTCCGAGCCTTCGGCCGGGAGGTGCCCCTTGCGTGGGCGCGACCGGCCTCGGCTTGAGCTCCCGCAGGTCGTTGTACTGCCGGGGGCGCGGGGCTCGCCGATATGCGGCTCCTCCCCGAGCCTTCGGCCGGGAGGTGCCCCCTGCGTGGGCGCGACAAGCCACCCACGCAGGTGGCAGGCCGAACGCGCAGGGCCGTCCGCACGCCGGTGGTTGCTCGCGCACGCAGTTGATTGGGCAGAGCCTCGCGCCCGCGAGCTGAGCGCAGGCACCGGCCTGCCGCCGCCGCTTCCGCGCCGCTACTCCGCTGCCGGGACGGCGAGTTCCTCGGCCAGGGACCGCTGGAAGGCGGTGACCAGGGCCTGGATCACCAGGGGCTCGATGTGGGAGCTCAGCTCCTTCATGCGTTCGAGTCCCGCCTCGTCCGGGTCGGAGGCGAGGAAGGGGCGCCAGACCGTGTCGCGGAAGAGGCGGTGCAAGTCGTGCGCGGTGGCGCGGCTGTGGAGGCGGACGACCGCGCGGGCGGCGACCAGGGTCTCCAGGGGGATCGGCACGTCCAGGATGCGCAGGCCGAGGGGGAGCAGGCCGGGGTCCACGGGGAAGTCGTCGCAGGGGTCGTCCGGCGTCTCGGGGCGCCGGATGGCGCCCATCGCGGCGAGCCGGTCGAGGTCCGCGTCGTCGAGGGGCCGGCCCGCGCGGCGTTCCAACTGCTCACGGGTGATGCGTTCGGCGGTCTCCGGCTGCCAGGAGGCGACCAGCGCGCGGTGGACGGCGAGGTCCAGGGAGCCGACGTCGTCGGGCAGCTCGGCGAGGTAGCGCTCGATCGCCGCGAGGGTCAGGCCCTGCCGCTGCAGTTCCTCGATCAGTTCCAGGCGGCCCAGGTGCTCGACACCGTAGCGGCCCACCCGGCGCGGGCCCAGCTCGGGAGGCGGCAGCAGGCCCTTGGCGGCGTAGAAGCGCAGCGTGCGGACCGTGATCCCGGCGCGCGCCGCCAACTCGTCGACCGTCCACCACGTCTCGACCGCCAAGCTCGCCTCCCCGCCTCCGCCGATGCCGGACCGGTCCCGTCCCGTCCGTTCCGTTCCGTCGGGCTCAACAGTATCGCTGTCACACCCTCGGGAATGGCGGCGAGTGGCGCGATGTTCCAGAGCATGGTTGAATTTTCAACAACAACCACGAGAGGTGAGCACGATGCAGTTCGGGATCTTCACGGTCGGCGACGTCACCCCCGACCCCACCACCGGCCGCACCCCGAGCGAGCGCGAGCGGATCAAGGCGATGGTCGCCATCGCCCAGAAGGCCGAGGAGGTAGGCCTGGACGTCTTCGCGACCGGTGAGCACCACAACCCGCCGTTCGTGCCGTCCTCGCCGACGACCATGCTCGGCTGGATCGCCGCGCGGACCGAGCGGATCATCCTCTCCACCTCGACCACGCTGATCACCACGAACGACCCGGTGAAGATCGCCGAGGACTTCGCGATGCTGCAGCACCTCGCCGACGGCCGCGTCGATCTGATCCTCGGCCGCGGCAACACCGGCCCGGTCTACCCGTGGTTCGGCAAGGACATCCGTGACGGCATCTCCCTCGCCGTCGAGAACTACGCGCTGCTGCGCCGTCTGTGGTGCGAGGAGACCGTCGACTGGGAGGGCCGGTTCCGCACCCCGCTGCAGTCCTTCACCGCCACCCCGCGCCCGATGGACGAGGTGCCGCCGTTCGTCTGGCACGGCTCGATCCGCTCGCCCGAGATCGCCGAGCAGGCCGCCTACTACGGCGACGGCTTCTTCCACAACAACATCTTCTGGCCCAAGGAGCACACCCGGCAGATGATCGATCTCTACCGCACGCGCTTCGCCCACTACGGGCACGGCACCGCGGAGCAGGCGATCGTCGGTCTCGGCGGTCAGGTCTTCATGCGCCGCAACTCCCAGGACGCGGTGCGCGAGTTCCGGCCCTACTTCGACAACGCGCCCGTCTACGGCCACGGCCCCTCCCTGGAGGAGTTCAGCGCGCAGACCCCGCTGACCGTCGGCACGCCGGAGCAGGTCATCGAGAAGACGCTGAGCTTCCGCGACTACGCGGGCGACTACCAACGCCAGCTCTTTCTCGTCGACCACGCCGGTCTGCCACTGAAGACCGTGCTGGAGCAGATCGACCTGCTGGGCGAGGAGGTCGTCCCGGTGCTGCGTGAGGAGTTCGCGAAGAACCGCCCGGCCGACGTCCCGGACGCGCCCACGCACGCCTCGCTGCTCGCCGCCGCGCGGGCGACCGCCGCCGTCCAGGCCTGAAGCAGGACCGGAAGGAAGGACAGAACGCCGTGGAAACCCTCACCCTGGCCGTCGTCTCGGCCGGACTGAGCCAGCCGTCGTCCACCCGCCTGCTCGCCGACCGCCTCACCGAGGCGGTCCGGGCCAAGCTGGCCGACGCCGGCCGGGAGGTGCGGATCGAGCACGTGGAACTGCGCGAGCTCGCCCACCCCATCGCCGACAACCTGGTGACCGGCTTCCCCGGCGAGGCGCTGCGTCACGCGACCGGAACGGTGACCGGCGCCGACGCGGTGATCGCCGTGACGCCGATCTTCTCCGCCTCCTACAGCGGCCTGTTCAAGTCCTTCTTCGACGTGCTGGAGCAGGGCGCGCTCACGGGCAAGCCCGCCCTGCTCGGCGCGACCGGCGGCACCGCGCGCCACTCGCTGGCACTGGACCACGCGCTGCGTCCGCTCTTCGCCTACCTGCGCGCGGCCGTGGTCCCCACGGCCGTCTTCGCCGCCTCCGAGGACTGGGCCTCGGCGGAGCAGAACGGCCTGGGGCAGCACATCGACCGCGCGGCCGACGAGCTGGCCGCCGTCCTGCTCCGGCAGCCGGCGCGGACCAGGCGCGCCGACGCCTTCGCGGACGTGGTCCCGTTCGAGCAGCAGCTCGCCGCGCTCCGGGTGCCGTAAGGCCATGCCGTCCGAAGCGCCGGTCAGCGCGAGGGCAGGGCGTAGACGTGGTTGTCGTGCGCGACGTACAGCATCGTGCCGTCCGTCGCGCACCACCAGTCGTCCTCGCCGCTGCCGGCGTCGGTGAACGTCCACAGCACGTGGCCGTTGCCGCGGTCCAGAGCGGCGATCGCGTCGCCGCCCGTGGCCGTCGCGACCGTGCAGAACACCGTGTCCTGCACGACCACCAGCGGACTGGCGTCGATGCTCAGCTGGACCTCGGACATCCACAGCTGCTTGCCGGTGTGGGCGTCCAGTGCCAGCACCGCCCCCAGCCCCAGGGTGCAGTAGATGGTGCCGTCCGCGTAGCCGAGGTTGCCGTAGGCGATGTTGCCCTGCTTCGGCGCCGTCATCACCGTGTCGCCCTTGGCCAGGCCGTAGCCGACGACCTGACTGCCCGGCAGATACAGGTCGTCCTGGGCGAGCAGTGGCATCTCCGGGTTCGGGAAGAGCTTCAGGCCGTAGTCCTGGGACCACAGTTGGTTGCCGGTGGCAGTGTCCCTGACCACCACGTTGTTGTTGTCGTTCGTGTAGACCAGGTACTTGGCGGTCGCGAAGCCCAGCACCTCCTGTCCGCCGCCCGGAGTCACGTTGCGCTTCTGCTCCCACAACAGCTTGCGTGAGTGCAGGTCGACCGCGAGGACGACCTCCTGCGCGGTGCCGCTGATGTTCACGTTCCCCTTGGAATCCAGCGGGAACTTCAGCGCCACGAGGAAGGCGGCCTGGTCGTTGACGCCGAGCACGGTGTGCAGGCTGTACTGGTCCGGAGCCCGGACCTCCCACTTCTGCCCGCCACTGGCCGGGTCGTAGCCCGCGAGGGTCTCGGTGGCGTCGCTGGGCAGCGTCACCAGGAACCCGCCGCCGAAACCGAACGGCGGCTGCCGGAACGCGGACTGGAGTGCCGGTCCGGTCCACTGCTTGGCGCCCGAGCGCGGGTCGAGCGCGACCAGGCTCTCGTCGGTGACCAGCAGGCTGTGGCCCAGCACCACCGGCGGGCAGTCGACCTTCTGGTTGGCCTGGTAGGTCCAGACCGGCGTCGGCGCGACGCCCGGCGGGCGGCTCGGCTGGGGCGTGGGGCTCGCGGAGCCGTGGGTGTTGTCGTTGCTGGTGGGCTTCGGCTTGGGGGAGTCGCCCTGCGAGAGCGCGACCGCGGTCCCGCCGCCCGCGGCGGCGACGGCCACGACGCCGAGCGCGCCGTAGAGCAGCTTGCGCCGCGACGGCGTGGCGGGGGCGGGCATGGGGGCCGCCTGACCGGTGGGCACGCCGCCGCCGGAGCCGCCCGCGTTGCCGGTGGTGCCGTTCCCGCCGAGCACGACGGTGCCGTTCGCGTCGGGCGCCGCCCCGCCGAGCACGACCGTGCCGCCGTCCGCGGCCCCGGCCGCCGCGGCACCGGCGCGCGGGTCGCGCGGGGTGGGTGCCGGAGCGGGGGCGGGCGTCTCCAACTCCATGACGCGGGCCGCGTGCTGGGCGATGCCCGAGGCGACCTGCGCCGGGAGCCAGCCACCGCGCAGCAGCGCGGCCGCGCCGTCCGGGGCGAGCAGGCGCAGCAGCTGCTCCGGCGACGGCCGGTCCGCCGGGTCCTTCGCCAGGCAGGCGCCGATGGCCTCGCGCAGCGAGGCGGGCACCCGCTCCAGGTCCGGCGACTCGTGCACGACGCGGTAGAGCAGCGAGGCCGCCGACTCCTGACCGAACGGCCCGTGCCCCGTCGCGGCGAAGGCCAGCACCGAGCCGAGCGAGAAGACGTCGCCCTCCGGCCCGATCCTCTTGCCGGAGGCCTGCTCGGGCGACATGAAACCGGGGGAGCCGACGACCACCCCGGTGCTGGTCAACGCGGCGCCCGCGCCGTCCAGCGCGCGGGCGATGCCGAAGTCGATGACGCGGGGCCCGTCCGCCGCGAGCAGCACGTTGGACGGCTTCAGGTCACGGTGGATCAACCCCGCGCCGTGGATGGCCGTCAGGGCCTCCGCGAGGACCGCGCCCAGCGCGCGCACGGTGTCCTCGGGCATCGGCCCGTACTGCGCGACGGCCTCGGTCAGCGAGGGCCCGAGCACGTACGCCGTGGCCAGCCACGGCGTCGCGGAGTCCCGGTCCGCGTCCACCACCGGTGCGGTGTAGGCGCCGTCGACGCTCTGCGCGGCCGCGACCTCGCGCCGGAAGCGGTCGCGGAAGTCCGGGTTGTCGGCGAGGTCCGCGCGCACGACCTTCACCGCGACGGTCCGCCCGCCGGCGCTGCGCGCGAGGTACACCCGGCCCATGCCTCCGGCGCCGAGACGCGCGACCAGTCGGTACGGACCGATGACGGCTGGATCGTCAGCTTCGAGCGGCTGCATGCGGGTCCCCCGGTGAGTCAACACTGTGTCGGCGCAGATTCTAGGGCTGGGGGATCACAAACGGGGCACGGGGGAAACCGCACCCACCGGAACGCCGCTGGCCAGGCGGAACCGAGACGCGTGAGCCGTCTCATGATCCGTCGGGATCCGTTGGGACGCCCGCTGGGCATTGCCAGGGCGGGGCCGGTCGCCGCATGGTTCCGGTTGTCCCGCTCCGGCCGGCGGAATCCCCGAACACACGACTCTCCGACAGGAGTTCCACGCATGTCTCTTCGCCGTGTCACCGTGACCGCGGCCGCGACCGCGGGCCTCGCCCTGGCCTGCATGGTGGGCGGTTCCGGCACCGCGTTCGCCGGCAGCAACGGTCAGCAGATCGATTTCGTCGACACCCTGGGGGTCGCGAACACGATCAGGATCGGCGGGTACAACCAGAGCGGCCAGTACGTGAGCCAGTGCTTCCCGACACCGAACCACGAGAACCCCGACTCCGGCTGGTGGTGGTCCGGGACCGTCAACGTCATCACGTTCCTGGGGCACAACTGCGAGACCACCACGGCCAACCACGAGGCCGACGTGTACATCCCGCCGCAGCAGTCCGGTGACTGGGTCACTGTCAGCGACGTGAACTTCGGCGGCTTCAGCGGCTGACATCACCGGCCACCGGCCACCGGCCACCGGCCACCGGTCTCCCGGGCACGGCTCAGCGCTCCCGCTTGCGGAACGCCGCCGCGCCCGGGAGGCCCTCGGTCTCCAACGTCGCCATCCCGTGCCGGAACTCGTTCGCCAGCGCCGCCTCCTCGGTCAGGCCCTCCGCCTCCCGTGCCGAGCGGCGGTCGTTGCGCAGGCACGTCTGCGGCAACCCCGCGATCTCACGGGCCAGTTGCTCCGCCGCCTCTCGCTCGGTCCCGACCGGGACGACCCGGTCGGCCAGGCCGATCGCCAGCGCCTCGTCCGCGAGGACCTCGCGGCCGGTGAGGATCAGGTCCATCGCGCGTCCCGCGCCGATCAGGCGCGGCAGGCGTACCGTGCCGCCGTCGATCAGTGGAACGCCCCAACGGCGGCAGAACACCCCGAAGACCGCGTCCCGTGCGGCGACCCGCAGGTCGCACCAGACCGCCAACTCCAGTCCGCCGGCCACCGCGTGGCCGGAGACCGCGGCGATGACGGGCTTGCCGAGCCGCATCCGGCTCGGCCCCATCGGGCCGGGGCCCTCGGGGGAGAGGGTGTTGCCCCGCGGACCGTCGGCCTCCTTGAGGTCGGCCCCGGCACAGAACGTGCCTCCCTCGCCCCACAGGACGGCCACGGACGCCGACGCGTCCGCGTCGAACTCCGCGAACGCGCGGTACAGCGCGTCCGCGGTCGGTCCGTCCACGGCGTTGCGCCGCTCCGGGCGGGAGAGGACGACCGTCCACACCGGCCCGGAGCGTTCGATCCGTACTGCGTTCACCCGCACCACCCGTGTATCGACCGCCTGAGACTCAGGCGCGGCTCAGGGCAGCAGGGTATCCAGGAAGGAGTTGGAGAAGATCCGTCCCGGGTCGTACCGGTCCAGCGTCGCCAGCGCCGTGTCCCAGTTGGCGGTGGACGGCTGCCCGGCCCGGAAGGAACCGGGGATGGTGCTGCCGAGGACGGTCGGGTCCGCCCAGCACGCCGTGCCGGAGTAGGCCCAGCCCTTCGACCACTCCGCGCGCACCGCCGCGTACGAGCCGGTGTAGTTGGAGAGCACCCACTGCTCGGTCTCGCGGTAGAACTGCTGCGACTGCGGGGTGCCGGGGATCGTCAGCAGGTCCATCCAGACCGCCGTGTCCCACTGCGGCTGGTCGGGTCTCGGTCTCACCGCGCTCAGCAGCGGTTCCACGGCGCCCGCCACGCCGCAGTCGGCGGCGTGGTCGAGGCCGGTGACGCGGACCTCCCACGGGCCGTTCATCGGGTACTGGCCGGCCGCCTTGTAGGTGTTCAGCTGCCCGCTCAGGTAGGTGTAGAACTCGCTGACCACCCGCTGGATGTCGGCGCGCCGGCACAGGATGGTGTAGCCGTTCGCGGTGACCTGAAGCGTGGTCGGACGCACGTACAGCGTGGTGTTCTTGGCCCAGCCCCAGATGTCCCAGGTGCCGGTGGCGATCAGCCCGGAGCCGACGATGCTCATCTCCAGGTTCTCGAACGTCGGCGTCACCGACACGTTCCCCGCCACGATGTCGGAGATGTACTGCGACTCCTGGCTGCTGACCGAGTCGGAGAAGCTGTAGTTGAACGGGCTGTCCACCTCCTTCGAGAACCAGGGCTTGCTGGGCGTGACGGACCAGACCTTCAGCCACGGCACGGTCGTGAACGGGAACCAGATCGTCTCCACCCGTCCGCTCTGCTGCACCAGCGCCGCGAACGAGCTCGACCCGGCCGAGGCGGGCGGCGCGAACAGGTCGGTGACCTGGGTGGTGTAGGTGGAGACGCAGCGCAGCCGCACGTTCGCGCCCACCCGCAGGGTGGCCTCGGTGACGAAGGCGCGGCCGAGGTTCACCAGGAAGGCGCCGATGTCGGGATCGCTGCGCTGGAAGGTCTTGAGCACGTACGCGCTGCTGCCCGGGTCCCAGACCACGGCCGTCAGGGAGACGACCAGGTTGCTGACCGTGCCGTAGGTCTTGCCGGAGATCGGCGTCTCGCCGTTCGCGGGCACCGAGGTGCCGTGGCCGTCGATCGCGAGCACGCCACCGAGGGTCAGGTCGCCCGGCGCGGGCGTGTTCGTCAGCCCGTAGCCGGCGCCCTCCAGGGTGGTCAGCAGGCTCGTCATGGTGATCCCGGCCTGCGCGGTCACGCTGGCCGGCGAGCCCGGGTTCACCGTGACGGCGGTCAGGTGCTGGGTGGTGTCGACGAGCACGAAGTTGCCGGTGGCGCCGTTCGGCTCCAGCAGCGGGGACCAGCCGTGGCCCATGCCCTTGGCGCGCAGCCGCCAGCCGTTGGCGTAGGCCCAGTTCGCGAGGGTGACCACGTCCGCCGGGCTGGTGGGCGCGCAGGTCCAGGTGGGGTCGAGCTGGATCTCTCCGGACCAGTTGCGGAAGGCCTGCTGGTAGACGGAGATCGAGGCGGGGAAGTTCGGGGGGGCCGCGGTGGCCGCCTCCGCGGGTGTGACCCTGAAGGCGGGCGTCCACGAGGCGGCTCCCAGGGCGGCGCCTGCCGCGGTCGCGCCCAGGAAGGCGCGGCGCGACAGACGCGCGCGGTCGTGCTGATCCATGACTGTCCTCCGGTCGGCTCGGGTGGGAGCACAGCCGTGTGGACGCGGGCGGCCGAGAGTGGTCGGGGGCGCACGCCGACACACGGCGGGAAGGGATGGATGAAAGCGCCGGGCGGTGCGGTCCCGCGCGGGCGTCACGCCGGCGATGCGGGCACGGCGGGACAGTCGGGTGGCGATGGGTGAAAGCGAGATTCGAGCGCAACGCCGAAGAAGTCAATGCGGTCGCCCGTGCGGATTACCTACCTGAGGGGGGAGGATTAGCCGTAAACGACCCAAAGCGCCCGCGACGATCCTGCGTCGACCCCGTTCCGGCCCCGTGCCGACCCCGTTCCGACCCCGTTCCGGCCCCGCGTCGGCCCGCTGTCGGCCCGCTGTCCGCCCTGTGCCGGCCCGCTGTCGGCTCTGTGCCGGTCCCGTCGCAGCGCGACGGGCCGGGCGCCGCGTCCGCGTGGAGGGTCCTATGAGCAACTCCGTTCCGCCCCCCGAAGGCCCCTCGGGCCCCGCAGATCCCTCGGGCTCCACGGGCACCCCGGGCTTCTCCGGCCCCGCGGGGACCCCGGACCCCGGCGCGTCCGGCAGTCCCGGGAGCCCAGGCAGTCCCGGCAGTCCCGGCAGTCCCGGGGACGCGGGCACGCACGGCCGCCACGCGGGCGGCGAGCACCACGAGCACCACTTCAGTCCCGGCCAGCTCATCGGCCCGGGGATCTCCTCCGGCGCCACCGTCCTGGTCTCGCCCGGCGAGGTCTCCGGCTCCGGCTCGGGCGAGAAGGGGCTGCGCGGCAATGCCCTCGGTCTGTTCTCCTCGGTCGCGATCGGCCTGGCATCCACCGCCCCGGCCTACAGCCTCGCGGCGACCCTCGGCCTGATCGTCGTGGGTGTCGGGCTCCAGGCGCCGATCATCACGATCCTGGCGTTCATCCCGATGCTGCTCATCGCCTACGCGTACAAGGAGATGAACGCGGTCGACCCGGACTGCGGCACGACCTTCACCTGGGCCGCCCGCGCCTTCGGACCGCGGACGGGGTGGATGGGCGGCTGGGGCATCATCGTCGCCGACGTGATCGTCATGGCCAATCTGGCCCAGATCGCCGGCTCCTACGGTTTCCAGCTGGTCGGACACGCGAGCCTGGCCTCCAGCGCCCTGTGGACCACGATCGCCGGGGTGGTCTGGATCATCCTGATGACCTTCATCTGCTACATCGGCATCGAGATCTCCGCGGCGCTGCAGCGCGTGCTGCTCTGCGTCGAGGTCGCCATGCTGGCCCTCTTCTCGATCACCGCCCTGGTCAAGGCCTACGGCAGCAACGCGCCCAGCACGGCGATCCACATCTCCGGCTCCTGGTTCAACCCGTTCCAGGTGCCGACGGCGGGCGCGCTGACCGCCGGCGTCCTGTCCGCGGTGTTCATCTACTGGGGCTGGGACACGGCCGTCTCCGTCAACGAGGAGACCGCCGACAAGACCCGCACCCCCGGCCGGGCGGCGGTGATCTCCACCGTCCTGCTGCTGATCATCTACGCCCTGGTCTCCACCTCGGCGCAGGCCTTCGCGGGCGTCGGTGACAAGGGCATCGGCCTGGCCAACGCGGACAACTCGGGGGACGTGCTCTCCGGCCTCGGCAGTGCGGTCTTCGGCAACGCGGGCCTCGGATGGTTCCTGTCCAAGCTGCTGATCTTCATGGTGCTGACCTCGGCGGCGGCCTCCACCCAGACCACGATCCTGCCGACCGCGCGCACCAGCTTCTCGATGGCCCTGCACAAGGCCATCCCCTCCCACTTCGGCCGGGTCCACCCGCGTTTCGCCACCCCGACCTGGTCCACGGTGGTGATGGGCCTGGTCTCCATCGCGTTCTACGTGATGCTGACCCGGATCAGCGGCAACGTCCTCGCCGACTCGATCTCCTCGGTCGGCCTCGGCATCGCCTTCTACTACGGCCTGACCGGCTTCGCCTGCTTCTGGTACTTCCGCAAGGTGCTCCGGCGCAGCGCCCGCGACCTGTGGTTCAAGGGCATCCTGCCGCTGCTCGGCGGCCTGATGCTGCTCTACTTCTTCTGCTACGCCGCCTTCGACGTCTACGCCGACCCGAACTACGGCCACACCTCGATGACCCTGCCGGTCGTCGGCAAGGTCGGCGGCGTCTCGGTGATCGGCATCGGCGCGCTGGTGCTCGGCTTCGTGCTGATGCTGATCCAGTGGGCGGTCCAGGGCTCCTGGTTCCGTCACCCCGACGTGCCGGTGAGCGCGGCGACCGAGGAGGAGGTCGCCGCGCTCGAGGCGGCAGGCGCCGACTGAGGCCGGCTGAGGTCGGCTGAGGCCGTCAGGGGCGGAGCTCAGGAACGACCGGGCAGCTTGTCCCTGCCGCGCGCGACGGGCTGCGGCACGGGGTGCGGGTGCCCGACCGGCGGTCGGTGCGACCGGAGCCCGGCGCAGGGATCGGCGTCACGCCGCCGGTGGCAGGACGGGCTGGCCGCAGGTACTGGCGTCCCCGCGGCCGGCGGCACGACCGGGCTCGCGCTGGGCGAGACTCCGGCACCCGGGGAGGCGCTCGCACCGGGCGACGCGGACGGACTCCCGCTCGGCGAGGCGGAGGCAGAGACGGACGCCGAGGCGGATGTCGTTGCCGAGACCGACGGGGACGCGGAGGCCGACGCCGAGGCGGACGGGGAGCCCGAGGCGGACGCGGAGGGCGACGCGGTCGGGGTCGGCGTGGGCGTGGGCAGCGCGGGCGGCTGGTCCGACAGCATCTGCTGGTAGATCGCGCTCGACTCCGGGTTGGCGTCGCAGTTCAGCACGCCGTGCGGGCAGTAGTCGGTGATCGTCTGGTAGAGCGTGTCGTGGGTCTCGATCCAGTTGATCATGTCGCGCATGAACACCGGGTCGTCACCGTGCCGGAACATGCCCCACTCCGGGTAGGAGACCGGCTTGTGGTGCTGGGCGGCGAACCGGACCTGGTCCAGCAGCCCGTACTGCTCGGTCACGTAGTCGGCGAAGGTGTCGCCGGGCCCCTGGTCGTAGTTGTCCGTCCCGATGATGTCGGTGACGTCGTCGCCCGGGTAGCAGTCCGTCCAGGGGTGGGCGTCCGGACCCCGGTTCACGGTGAAGTCGAAGCGGAACTCCTGCCCCGGCACGCTGCGCATGACGTTGACGATCCGCCGCCAGTAGGCCTTCCAGTCCGTCGGGTCCGGCCCGCAGCGGCTGGTGTAGGTGATGCCGTTCATCTCCCAGCCCAGCGTGATCACCGTGTCCGGCACGCCGAGCGCGACCAGGCGCCGGGCCAGGGTCAAGAAGTGCGCGTCATTGGCCCCGGCCGCGGCCTGCTGCAGCAGCGAGGCGACGTCGTCGTCGCTCAGCCCGTCCTCGTTCTGCGCCTGCATCGGCACGGCCAGCACGAACAGCCGGTCCGGCCTGGCCTGCCGCCACTGCGCCCAGGGCGCGAGGAGCGAGGGCGCTCCCTCGATGTCCGACCAGTTGTTGCCCGGCAGGTAGGTGTGGCCCACCTGGAGGTCGGCGTTGTGCAGCCAGACGGAGAGCCGGGCCTGCCGGTCGGCGGCGAAGTCGGAGCCGACGAAGGCTCCGAAGGGCACCGCGTGGGCGGGCAGGACGGTCGGGTCCGACCACGGTGACGTGTCCGGGGTGGAGAGCAGTGCGTCTCCGCTGCGGATCCGTCCCAGCCCCACCCCGGGCGCGGGCGCGAGCCATCGCGCCCCGACGGAGAAGGCGAGCAGCAGCGCGCTCATGGCAAGAGCCAGAACCGCGAGCAGGCGACGCTGTGACATGCGTTCAGCGTATGGACTGATGAACCGTCAGTGCGCGACGTGCAAGCTGAATGAGCGTCACGAGTCACTCGATCGGGTGCGTTGCCCCATCCAGGGGCGCGGCGCTCTGCCGATGTGCGGCACCTCCCCCGGCCTTCGGCCGGGAGGTGCCCCCTGCGCGGGCGCGAGCAACCACTGACGAGCGGATGGCCCTGCGCGTTCGGGGCTCCACCTGCGTGGGAGAGGGCACCTCCCGGCCGAAGGCCGGGGGATTCTCGCGCCCCGCGGCGGAGCCGCTGATCAGCAGAGCCCCGCGCCCTTGGATGGGGCAACTGGGCCTTGGATCAATGGCTGAGCAGAAGGTCGATCTGGTCCGCCGGGACGGCTTTGCCGAAGTGCCAGCCCTGGGCGGTGTCGCAGCCCGTCAGGCGCAGGCGTTCCGCCTGCCCCGCGCCCTCGACGCCCTCCGCCGTGACGGTGATGCCCAGAACATGGGCCAGCCGCACCAGCGCGGTGACGATCTTCTCGTCCACCGCGTCCCGCGCGCCCGCGCACTCCTCTGCGTCCTCACGGAGCCCCTCGACGAAGGACTTCGCCAGCTTCAGCACGTGCACCGGCAGCCGGCTCAGGTAGGCCAGGTTCGAGTAGCCCGTGCCGAAGTCGTCGATGGCGATCCGCACCCCCATCGCGTCCAGCGCGTGCAGCGCCTCCACCGGGCGGCCCGCAGGACCCATCACCGCGCTCTCGGTCAGTTCCAGCTGCAGCAGCCGCGCCGGCAGGCGGGTGCGGCCCAGGACCTCGGCCACGTCGGCGACCATGTCGGAGTCACGGAACTGCCGTGCCGCCAGGTTCACGCTGACCAGCAGCTGCGCGTCGGGGAAGCGGTCGAGCCAGCCGCGGGCCTGGCGGCAGGCCGTCTCCAGCACCCAGTGGCCCAGCGGGACGATCGCGCCCGTCTCCTCGGCGATCTGGATGAAACGATCCGGCGCCAGCCGTCCGAACTCCGGATGCCGCCAGCGCACCAGGGCCTCCACGCCCTGGATCCGGCCGCTCGCCAGCTCCACCAGCGGCTGGTACTCCAGCAGGAACTCGTCCCGCTCCAGTGCGGGGAGCATCGTCGTCGCCAGGACCTGACGGGTCATCTGCGAGGCGATCCGTTCCGGATCGTAGAGCGCCCAGCGGGACCGGCCGTCCGACTTGGCCCAGCACAGCGTCGCGTCCGCGTCCTTGACCAGCTCCGTCGCCGAGGTGCCCGAGACCGGGCGCTCCACCACGCCGACGCTGGCCGTGGCGGCCACCCGCTGGCCCGCCAGGTCGTAGGGCGCGCCGAGGATCTCGACGACCTCCGCCGCGAGGGCCGTCAGCTCCTCCGCCCCCGCGCTGCGCGGCACCAGCACCGCGAACTCGTCCCCGCCCACGCGCGCGACCAGATGTCCGCGCGGCGAGAGCCGGCGCTCCAGCCGGCGCGCCACGGCCACCAGCAGCTCGTCCCCGATCGGATGCCCGAGGGTGTCGTTCACCGCCTGGAACCCGTCCAGATCCAGGTAGCACAGCCCGATCCGTTGGTCCGACTCGGCGCAGGCGTCGGCCAGGCGGTCGAAGAAGAGCGCCCGGTTCGGCAGCCCCGTCAGCGGGTCGTGCATCGACTGGTAGTGCAGGCGGTCGCCGAGGCGACGCGCCTCCGAGACGTCCTCCACCATGGCGAGCGTGTAGAGCGGCTCGCCGGTGGAGTCGCGGATCAGCGACACGGTGATGTTCGTCCAGACCGCGTGCCCCTGGCGGTGCCGCAGCCGCTTCTCCAGCCGGACACGGTCCCGTTCGCCGCGCACCAGCTGCCGGTAGAGGTGGCGGGCCCGTTCCTCCACATCCATCAGCTGGTGGATGTGCATCCTCATCAGCTCGGGCACGGTGCGCCCGAGCATCTCCGCCAGGGCCGGATTGGCCTCGATGATCAGATCGTCCCGGTCGACCAGCGCCATGCCGATGCCGGCGTCGACGAAGGCCGCCCGGAAGCGGTTCTCGCTGGCCCGCAGCGCGTCCTCGAGACGACGCCGATCCACCGGGCCACTGGTTTCCTTGCCGTCCCCTGCCGTGGCACTGCCGTCCGACGCACTGCCGCCCGACGGCGGCCGGAACTCCTCGAGCCGACCCAGCACCGCGAACGGCTCCGTGAGCGTCATCGGCTGACCGAGGGCGTCCAGAGCGCCGAGGGCGCCGACATCCTCAGGAGAGCCGGGGGGACCGGAGGGGCCACTACGCACGGTGGCGATCGTAGGCAGGGGCCCCGGAAGCAATCCAGCATTCCGGGGCCGATTCACCCCCTCGTGGGGGGCACGCGCGGGACGCGTGCGCCCCTTTTCGCCCGTTCGGGGGAGTGGGTGTGCGGTGAGCGCCTCAGGCCAGCGAGGCGGTCAGGGTGATCGTCGTGCCGGTCAGCGCCTGGCTCACCGGGCAGTTGGCCTTGGCGTCCTCGGCCGCCTTGACGAAGCCCGCCTCGTCCAGGCCCGGAACGGTACCGACGACCGTCAGGTGGATGCCGGTGATGCCGGTGCCGGGCTGGAAGGTGACGTCGGCCTTGGTCTCCAGCCGGGTCGGCGGAGTGCCGGCCTGGGCCAGGCCGTGGGAGAGGGCCATGGAGAAGCAGGAGCTGTGGGCTCCGGCGATCAGCTCCTCCGGGCTGGTCTTCCCGTTCGCCTGCTCGGCGCGCGAAGGCCAGGAGACGGGGAACTCGCCGATCCCGGAGGAATCCATGACGACGACGCCCTTGCCCTCCAGCAGGTTGCCGTCCCAGGTCGTGTGCGCGGTACGGGTGGTGGCCACAGGTGGCCCTCCGTTCGATGCTCGGTGATCGGTTGACAGACCGTCGACCATCCTAGGAGCGACCGGGGCCGCTCAGGGGGACGACGGCGCCGTCACCGTGCCGCGAGGGTCATGACGCAGAAGTGCGCGCCGGACGGGTCGCCCGCGACGCACACCCGCCCGTAGGGGGAGTCGAACGGACCGTGCAGCACCGAGCCGCCGAGTGCCTTGATCTGCTGGGCCGTCTCGTCGACGTCCGCGACCGCGAAGTACACCGACCAGAACGGCTGCCCGCCGCCCGCCGCGAGTTCGTTCGCCGGGTCCGTCGCCCGGAGCCGGCCGCAGGACTGCCGGTCGGAGCCGGGCGGGGTCCAGACGGTGTAGTCGAAGTTGGTGCCGTCGCCGATCTGCTCCTGCTGGTAGCCGAAGAGTCCGGCGTAGAACGCGTCGGCGGCGCCGCCCGCGGTCGAGTAGACCTCGTTCCAGCACATCGCGCCCGGCTCGCCGTACAGCGCGGCGCCCTCGTGCCCCTCCGGCTGCCACAGGCCGAAGGAGGCGCCCTGCGGGTCGAAGGCGAACGCCAGCCGTCCGGCGGCCGGCACGTCGTGCGGCCCCATCGCGATCTTGCCGCCGCCCGCCTCGACCGCGGCGATCGTGGCGTCCACGTCGCTGGTGCGCAGGTAGACGTTCCACGCGGGCGCCAGGCTCTCGGCGCTGGGCGGCGGCGGCATCAGCGCGGCGACCGGCTTCCCCTTCCACAGGCACATCGTGTAGTGCCCGTACGCGGGGCCCTTGTCCTGGAACTCCCAGCCGAGCACGGCGCCGTAGAAGCGGCGCGCGCTCTCCAGGTCGGGGGCGTTCAGGTCGGCCCAGCAGGGGGCGCCGTCGGGATAGGAGGTGACGTCGGGCATGGGGCCCTCCGGGGTTCGGGGTGGGGTGGGTGGGCTGCCGCCGGTGTGCCGCCGGGATCGGAAGATACGATTCCGCTCTCTTTCGGCCATCGCAACCACATGCGTCCATCTGGCTACGCTGCGTGCGTTGTGCACGTGTTCCACTCACGTTTCCCTGTTGTCTACGCGCGTCACACCACATCGGGTACACTGGTCGACAGATCTACCGAGACCAGCTACATCTGCCTGAAGCAGAGTCGGCTAGACCGCTCGGCGGCCCCCGCCCGCACCCTTCCGGTGCCGGGTGCGCGGTATCTACCCCGGTCGACGCACCAGAGGACGACCCTCGGCGCCGGGGCACCACCCACATGCTCCCGCGCTACCAGGCAGCGGAGAGACCTCCCCCCATGGCCCGTCCGTTCGGCTACGGTGCGCTGCTGCGCACCCCCGGCGCCTGGACCTTCCTGTTGCCCGCCTTCGTCGCGCGCCTGCCCTACGCGATGCTCGGCCTCGGCACGGTCCTGCTCGTGCTGGACACCACCCACTCCTACACCACGGCCGGTGCCGTCGCGGCCGTCGCCTCGATCACCCAGGTCGTCGGCGCCCCGCTGACCGGGCGCCTCGCCGACCGCCACGGCCAGGCACCGGTGCTGCTTCCCTGCCTCGTCCTGCACGGCGGCTCCGTCGTCGCCCTCATCGTGCTGGCCCTGTCGGGCGCGCCGGTGTGGTCGCTCTTCGTCGCGGCCGGCCTCGCGGGCGCGTCCCTTCCGCAGATCGGCGCCATGGTCCGCGCCCGCTGGCTGCACGCCCTCGACGGCCGCCCCGAGGCGATCTCCTCCGCCTTCGCCTTCGAGTCGGTGACGGACGAGCTGACGTTCGTGCTCGGCCCGGTCCTCGCCACCACGCTCTGCACCATGATCGCCCCGGCGGCCGGCCTCACGGCCGAGGCCGGGCTCACCGTCCTCGGCGGCCTCGCCTTCGCCGCGCAGCGTCGCACGGCCCCGCCGGTCCGCGACGCGGCCGAGGCAGCCGCGGCGTCCGCGCTGTCGCGCCCCGGCGTCCGGCTGCTGGTCGTCGCGCTGCTCGGCGTCGGCTCGGTCTTCGGCGCGCTCCAGGTCTCCATCACCGCCGCCAGCGAGGCGGCCGGCCAGGCCGGCCTCAGTGGTGTCGTCTACGGCCTCTTCGCCGCCGGCAGCGTGCTCGCCGGCACGGCGTTCGGCGCGATCCGCTGGAAGCGCTCGCCGCGCTTCCGTCTCGTCGCCGCGTATGCGGCCCTGGTGCTGGGCACCTCCACGCTGTGGGCGATGCCGAACCTGCTGACGCTGGCGATCGCGGCGTTCTGCTGCGGCCTGGCGATCGCCCCGACGCTGATCTCCGCCTACACGCTGGTCGAGACGCTGGTCGACGCGGGAGCGAAGACGGAGGCCTTCACCTGGCTGACCGGCGCGATCGGTCTCGGCCTCGCGCTCGGCTCCACGGTCGCCGGCCGGCTCATCGACGCCCACGGCGCGGCGGCGGGCTTCCTCGTCCCGGCGGCGGGTGCGGCCCTGGGCTTCGCCGCCCTGCTGGCCTTCCGCGGCCTCCTCGTCCCGACGGCCACCACCCGCACCGTCGCGGCCTCCCGCCGCGAACCCGCCCACGCCTCGACCTGAGGCGCCGCGGGCGCCTTCAGGGGCGCGGGGCTCTGCCGATATGCGGCTCCGCCGCGTGGGCGCGAGAAACCCGCCTGTGCGGATGGCCTTGCACGCCCCGGACCATCCGCATGTCGCAGGGGGCACCTCTGGGGCACTTCCCGGCCGAAGGCTGGGGGAGGAGCCGCAAGTCAGCGGAGCCTCGCGCCCCTGAGGTCGTGCCACTGGCTGTCGGCGCAGGACTCCTCGCGCCCCTGAGGCAGTGCTACTGGCTGTCGGCGCAGGACTCCTCGCGCCCCTGAGGCAGTGCTACTGGCTGTCGGCGCGGAACTCCCCGGGCCCCTGAGGTCGTGCTACTGGCTGTCGGCGCAGGACTCCTCGCGCCCCTGAGGTCGTGCCACTGGCCGTCGGCGCAGGACTCCTCGTGCCCCGGTGGTGCAACTGGCCCGTTGTGCAAGGACCGCACCGGGCTACCACGCTCGGCGTCCCGCGACGACCGTCGCCTCGTACTCGTCCGAGGACACCGCCTGCGCGTCCAGCCCGCCCGCGGCGAACGCCGCGACCGCGCTCGCGGCCTGCCGGTCGCTGCTCTCCACCAGGACGATCCCGCCGGGGGCCAGCCACTCCCGGGCCGCCGCCGCGACCCTCCGCATCACCGCGAGGCCGTCCGTCCCGCCGTCCAGGGCGACCCGGGCCTCGTGGTCGCGGGCCTCGGAGGGGAGGAAGGGGATGTCCTGCGTCGGGACGTACGGCGTGTTGGCGAGCAGCACGTCGATCCGGCCGCGCAGCGACCCGGGGAGGGCCGTGAACAGGTCGCCCTCCCAGACGTGGCCGCCGTAGCGGGCGATGTTGCGGGCCGCGCAGCGGACCGCCGCCGGGTCGATGTCCGCCGCGTGCAACTCCGCCGGACGGTCCGGCGCGCCCAGCCGCTCGGCGAGCGCCGCGCCCAACGCGCCGCTGCCGCAGCACAGGTCGACGACGACCGCGCCGTCCCGGGCCTCCGCCGCGGCCCGCTCGACGAGGAACTCGGTGCGCGGCCGGGGCACGAACACACCCGGGTCCACCTCGATCCGCAGCCCGCAGAAGCGGGCCCAGCCCAGCACGTACTCCAGCGGCTCGCCGCCCTCCGCCCGACGGAGGACCAGCGCCTCGACCGCCTCCGGCGACTCCGCCGCACCGAGCAGCAGCTCCGCCTCCTCCTCCGCGAAGACGCAGCCCGCCGCGCGCAGCCGCGCCACGATGCCGGGGTAGAGCGGGGAGTGGAGAGGGGCCGTCATCCGTGCCTCCGGCATCCATGCGTGGAAACGCCGGAAGGCTCCCCCGCCGAAGCGAAAGAGCCTTCCAACCGTCTGTGCGCCGCCAGGGACTCGAACCCCGGACCCGCTGATTAAGAGTCAGCTGCTCTAACCAACTGAGCTAGCGGCGCCTGCTGACGTGGAAGACATTACAGGAACCCGCGCGAAATGCCGAATCGGTATCCTGGCCGCCCATTCAGTCCGGATCCACAGGGGAGTGCATGTCCGAGAGTCACGCCGAGGTCGACTCGTACGCGAAGGCGGAGCTGGAGCGCCTTCGCAGCAGCATCGACAACATCGACGCCGCGATCGTGCACATGCTGGCGGAGCGCTTCAAGTGCACCCAGCAGGTGGGTCGTCTCAAGGCCGAGTACCGGCTGCCGCCGGCCGACCCCGGGCGGGAGCGCGAGCAGATCGAGCGGCTGCGCGAGCTCGCCGCCGCTGCCCGTCTCGACCCGGCCTTCGCGGAGAAGTTCCTCAACTTCATCATCGCCGAGGTGATCCGCCACCACGAGCAGATCGCCGCCGAGGACTGACGGGCGGCCGCGCACCACGACCCGAGCTGACCCTCCCACCGCCGGACGATCTTCGGCGTAGGGTCGAGGCGGACACACGGGCCGCCAGCGCTGGAGGGTGAGATGTTCGAGCTCGGGACGGACGGACCGTCGGTGATCGTCGCAGGGATCGACGGTTCCGACTCCTCGATGCGGGCGGCCGCCTACGCGGCCGGGCTGGCCCGCCGGCAGGGCGCCAAGCTCGCTCTGGTCTACGTGCAGCCGCTGAGCGCGATGGGCGGCGCCGATGTCGGCGCCGCCGTCGTGCAGGCGGAGCAGGAGGTCGCGGACAAGCTGCTCGCGGAGATCCGCCAGGCCGCGGAGCGGGTCCCGGAGGGCCAGGGCCTGCGGTGGGAGTTCTACAGCCAGCCGGGCGACCCCTACCAGGGCGTCGTCGACCTCGCCGACCAGCTCAAGGCCGACGCCGTGGTCATCGGCGCCTCGCAGAAGGCGGGCCACCGGCTCGTCGGTTCGGTCGGTGTCCGGTTGGTCAAGGCGGGCCGTTGGCCGGTCACCGTCGTGCCGTAGCCCCGCACTCGCTCGTGCGAGCGACCATGCTCTACGGTGTTGCCCGCCCAGGTAAGTAAGAGCGGTAAGAGAATCCGCTCGGAGCATGACGGGAGCCTTTCGCCCATGAGCGCCTCCGGTGGCTCGAAGGCCGTCCTCGCGGCCCTCGGGGCCAATGTCGCGATCGCGGTGTCCAAGTTCGTCGCGTTCGCGTTCAGCGGCTCCTCGTCGATGCTCGCGGAGGGCGTCCACTCGCTCGCGGACTCCGGCAACCAGCTGCTGCTCCTCTTCGGCGGACGCCGCTCCCGGCGCGCCGCCGACGAGGCGCACCCGTTCGGCTACGGCGCCGAGCGCTACGTCTACGGCTTCCTCGTCTCGGTCGTTCTGTTCACCATCGGCGGCGTCTTCGCCCTGTACGAGGGCTACGAGAAGATCCGTCACCCGCACCCGGTCGACGCCTGGTACTGGCCGGTCGGGGTGCTGCTCTTCGCGGTCGTCGCCGAGGGCTTCTCCTTCCGCACCGCGATCGGCGAGGCACGCTCGCTGAAGGGCCGTCAGTCCTGGCGCCGCTTCATCCGTACCGCGAAGGCGCCGGAGCTGCCGGTGGTCCTGATGGAGGACTTCGGCGCGCTGATCGGACTGGTTCTCGCTCTGTTCGGGGTGGGGCTCGCGGTCATCACCGGCAACGGTGTGTGGGACGGCGTCGGCACGATCTGCATCGGCGCGCTGCTGGTCTGCATCGCGCTGGTCCTGGCGGTGGAGACGAAGTCGCTGCTGCTGGGTGAGGGCGCGCGCCCCGAGGTGGTGGCCCGGATCCGGGCCGCGCTGCTGGACGGGCCTGACGTGGACCAGGTCATCCACATGCGCACGCTGCACCTGGGGCCGGAGGAGCTCCTCGTCGCGGCGAAGATCGCCGTCCCGGCGGACGCGGGCGCGCGGCGGATCGCCGCCGCGATCAACGCGGCCGAGGCCCGCGTCCGGTCGGCGGAGCCGACGGCCCGCGTCATTTACCTCGAACCCGACCTCTACAGCGAGGCCGAGGCCGCCGCCGGCCCCGACCCCGCCGCCACCCCGGGCGGCCGCTGAGTTCTCGCCCGGGGGTCATTCGCACGACTACAGGAGGCGCAGCCTCCAGGGGGCGCGGGGCTCCGCCGATATGCGGCTTCTCCCCCGGCCTTCGGCCGGGGGAGAAGCCTGCGGGCGCGGGCACCCCCCTGTGCGGATGGCCCTGCACGTTCAGGACCATCCGCACGCCGGAGGAGGGCACCTCTGCGATACCTCCCGGCCGAAGGCTGGGGGTCGCGCCGATGCGGCGAAGCCGCACATCAGCAGAGCCCCGCGCTCCTGGGCAGGGCAACCGGCTCGCTTGCCTGGCTCAGCCGTTGGGGAGGACCACCGCGCGGCCGCGGATCTTGCCCTCGTGGAGGTGTTCGTACGCCAGCGGGGCCTCGTCGAGGGTGTAGGTCTCGACGTGGACCTCCACCTGACCCGCGCGGGCCAGGTCCAGGACCTCGACCAGCTCCACGCGGCTGCCCCAGTAGGGCGCGCGGACCGCCGCGTCGTACGGGATCGTGCCGAAGCCGACGGGCAGGCTGCCGCCGCCCAGGCCGACGATGGTGACGTCACCCTCCACGGCGACCACCGCGCCGGCCGTCGCCGCCGTCGGGCCCGCACCGACGAAGTCGAAGACCGCCTCCGCGCCCAGACCGCCGGTCAGCTCCCGCACCGTCGCGGCCGCGTTCGCGTCCGAGAGGACCACCTCGTGTGCCCCGACCTCGCGCGCCAGCGCGAGCTTCTCCGCGCTGATGTCGAGCGCCACGACCCGCGCCGCCGTCAAGGCCCGCAGCAACTGGATCGCGACGTGGCCGAGGCCGCCCGTCCCGATCACGACCGCCGTGCTGCCGGGCACCAGCTTCGGCAGCGACTGCTTGATCGCGTGGTAGGGCGTCAGACCCGCGTCCGTCAGCGGCACGGACCGGACGGGATCGAGATCGCCGAGGGGCACGAGATGGCGCGCGTTGTCGACCAGCAGGTACTCGGCGATCGCGCCGGGCGCGCCCAGCCCGGGCGCCGCGATGCCCAACTGCTTGGCGCGCAGGCAGTAGTTCTCCCTGCCCTGTGCGCACTTGGCGCACACCCCGCAGCCCCAGGCGCCGTAGACGGCCACCGACTCGCCGACCGAGACCCCCGTCACGCCCGCGCCGAGCGCCGCGACCACACCCGCGCCCTCGTGGCCGAGCGTCAACGGCAGCCGGAACGGCAGGGCCTCGGCCGGCCAGCTCATCACGGCGATGTCGGAGTGGCAGACCCCGGCGGCGCTGACCTTCAGCAGCACCTGCCCCGGTCCCGGCTCGGGATCGGGGACGGTCACCACCTCGGGCGCCGCGCCGACGCTGCGGTACTGGAGCGCTTTCACTCTCCGGACTCCTCACCTGTAGGTCAGAACCTGAGTGGGACCCGGACAGTCTCCCAGTCCCGCCTCACATCGCCGGAGCCGCGAAGCCGACGGCGAACAGCACCAGCCAGCACAGCTCGAAAAGGATCATCCAGGTGTCCCGGATCAGCAGGTCCTCGATGTGGCTGGTCGTCCCGCGCGAGGTGAGCCGGTCGAACCGGACCAGCGCCGCGACCAGCGGGACCAGCGTCGCCACGTGCCACACCCGCTCACGCGGGTCCGGCTCCATGAGCGCCCACGCGAGGTACGCCGCGACCATCGCCAGCGCGATGACCCGCTGCGCGACCCGCAGGCCGGAGGCCGTGTAGTGCTGGAGCGACGGCCGGTGCGCCGCGGCCGGACCGCCCAGGCCGGCCAGCTCGGTGTGCCGTTTGGCGGTCGCCACCAGCAGCGCGCCCAGACTGCACACGAGCACGAACCAGCCCGAGGGCGGCACTTGGGAGGACGCGGCCCCGCCCAGAGCCCGCAGCACGAAGCCGGAGGCGACCAGGACCAGTTCCAGCACCGCCAGGTGCTTCAGGCCGAGGCTGTAGAGGAACGAGGTGACCAGGTAGGCGGTGATCGCGACGGTCAGGCCGTAACCGGGTGCGGTCAGGCTCAGCGTCAGGGCCGCCACCAGGCACAGGCCGGCGACCGTCACCGCCGCGCCCTCGCTCAGCTCGCCGGAGGCGATCGGGCGCCGGCACTTGCGGGGGTGCTGCCGGTCGCGTTCGGCGTCGACGGTGTCGTTGACGAAGTAGACCGCGCACGAGGCGAGCGTGAACGCCACGAAGGCCAGGGCCGCGCCGCCGAGCGCGCTGCCGCCGCGTGCCTCGAACTGGCGGGCCGTCAGCTCGGAGCCGGTCAGCGGAGCCGCGAAGACCAGCAGGTTCTTCACCCACTGGCGTGGGCGCGCGGTCCGCAGCAGCGCCGACGGCACGCGGACCCAGGTGGCCCGGCGGACGACGTCGACGTCCATGGGCAGCGGCGGCAACTGAGGCAAGGCAGGCAACGCAGGCATCGGTGGTACCGCCGGCTGCGTCGGCCGCACGGGCTGGGGGAGCGGCTGCGGGGAGCTCATCGCGCGAACACCGCGGTGAAGTCGCGTGAGGTGTCCTCGTAGTACCGGTTCGCCGGGCGCTCCTGGTCCGGCAGCAGCTTGACCGGGGTCGGGTTGGCCGGGTTGGGCTGCGGCTTGTAGTACATGAAGGACATCCACGCGGGGTTGATGTCGAGCTGCATCGCCCGCTCCGCGCCCGCGCTCGCCAGCAGGTCCGCCAGCGTGCGGACGGACAGCGCCGGGCCGTACGCGTACAGCAGGCGCCCGTCCTTGGTGACGCCGACACCGGAGCGCCAGACGAAGTACTTGCCGGCGATCGTCAGACCCCAGCCGCTCTCGACGTTGGTGTCGACGCTCTCGGGGACCTTGCCGTGGTCGACGATCAGCTTGAGGTTCTGGCGCACCCCGGTGACGTTCGGCGTCAGCGTCGCGTCCCGGCCCCAGTCGGCGACGGTGGCCTTGCCGTCCTTGGTGAAGACCAGGGAGGCGGCGTCGTTCGTCAGGGTGCCGGCGGTCTTCCCGTTGAGGTAGAAACCGCCCTGCGCCTCGTCGTTGATGACCTTGAAGCCGCCGTTGAAGGTGGCCAGCAGGCCCGTGCGCTGACCGGCGGGGATGGACGGCGGCACACCCCAGTTGCCCGCGCCGGGGTCGGACTCGCCCGGGTGCAGCGCGAAGCGCAGCAGGCGCTGGTCCATGGAGACCACGGCGGCGACGTACGAGGTGTGCTCGTTGTCGGGCCGCAGGAACGCCCCGAGCAGGGCGGGGGTGCCGTCGACGCTGCCCAGGGTCTGCCAGGTGCCCTCGCCGGGCAGCGGCGCCCCGGCCGGGGAGACCAGCCGGGCCGGGACGATCGGCTTGAGCGTGGGCTTGCCCGTGGTGTTGTTCTGCACCGGCGCGCCGTTCGGCGTCAGCGCCATCGTCGGCTTGCCGCCGATCTTCGGCGGGTGGGCCTTGTACTGCTGGTCCTCCAGGAAGGTCACCACCGGACCGAGGTGGTGGTCACGGGCCCATTCCGCGACGCGCGCGACGACACTGTCGTCGCCCGGCGCGGCGAGGGCGGAGCCTATGGACCAGCAGAGCCAGACGAAGAAGATCCCGAACAGGGCGAGCACGGCCTGGACGGTGCGCATCCGCAGCAGGCGGCGGGTCCGCCGGAAGTGCTTCTTCTTCGGCCGGCCCGGCTCGACTGCCGGCTCGACTGCCGGCTCGGGCTGCCCGGGCGGTATCTGTGCATCCTCGGGCTGCGCGGGCTCCTCGGCGGGGTTCTCCGAGACGGACTCGGGCGACGCTGGTATACCCACGCGGACCTACTTCCAGCCGGGCGCGCGGAGCGCGCTGAGCACGGGAGAGTCGGCCTCCGCGGTGGGTGCGGGGGTGACGCGGGTCACCGGCGGCCGACTGATCCCACGCTAGGAATACGGAAGCGGAGCCGCCTGTTCGACTAGGCAGGACGGGTTACCCGATCTGACGCCCCGCAAGAACCCGCAGGCAGACGCGCCGCCCCGGACTCGCCGTCGCGCGGGCGCGGTGGCGAGTCCGGGCGGTGGCGAGTCCGGGCGGTGGCGAGTCCGGGCGGTGGAGCGAGGGGACAGGGCGCGGGTCGGCGCCCTACTGGGGGTCGACGGTGACGATCCGGACGTCCGGTCCGATGTGGGCCTTGGCCAGCTCGCCGTTCGGGTGGTCGTTGGTGTCGACCCAGGCGCGGGCGGCCCGCGCGTCCAGGCCGCCGGACCGCTGGCGGGCCAGCAGGCGGGCGTCGCGCACGGCGTCCGGGGTGGCGAGGAACCAGAGCGCGTCCAGTTGCTCGCGCACCTCGGCCCAGCCCGGGCCGCCCGCCGGACCGGCGGCGAGGTAGTTGCCCTCGGTGACGATCAGCCGCGTCTCCGGCGCGACGAGATGGCGTGCCGCGACCGGCTCGTGCAGGGTCCGGTCGTAGTCCGGCACGTACACCGGCTCGCCGGGAACCGCCGCGCGCAGTCGCCGCAGCAGCGCGAGATAGCCCCAGACGTCGAAGCTCGGCGCGGAGCCCTTGCGGGAGGCCAGGCCCAGACGGTCCAGCTGGGCGTTGGAGAGGTGGAAGCCGTCCATCGGGACGTAGGCGGCGGCGTCCGGTCCGAGCCGGTCGCGCAGCGAGGCCACCAGACGGACGGCGAGCGTGGACTTGCCGGCACCGGGCGCGCCCGCGATTCCGAGCAGCGCGCGGCCGCCGGGTGCGGGCGTGAGCGCGGCGGCCGCCTCGACCAGTTGCTGCCGGTCCATCGCGCTCCCTGCCCGGAAATGCCGAAGGGCTCCCTCGTCTGAACGAGGGAGCCCTTCGGCTGTCTGTGCGCCGCCAGGGACTCGAACCCCGGACCCGCTGATTAAGAGTCAGCTGCTCTAACCAACTGAGCTAGCGGCGCCTGCTGACGAGGAAGACATTACATGACCAGGGAGTGAAACACCGAATCGGGTTCCCGGGGCGCCCGTTCGGGGCCCGCTGACGATCATGGTTGCCCCGGCCGGGCGGCGCGTGCCAGCGTGGGCCTCATGACGACTTCCGTGCCCTCTGCCGCACCCTCGCCCGAGATCCTCCGGTACACCGCCTTCTCGACAGATCCCGCGGGTGGCAACCCGGCCGGGGTGGTCCTCGACGCGCGGACGCTCGCCGACGACGCGATGCTGTCCGTGGCGGCCGAGGTCGGCTACTCCGAGAGCGCCTTCGTCACCGCGCGGGACGACGCGGCGCGCCGCTTCCGGGTGCGCTACTTCAGCCCGCTCGTCGAGGTCGACTTCTGCGGCCACGCCACCGTCGCCACCGCCGTGGCGCTGGCCGAGCTGCTCGGGGAGGGGCCGCTGGTCTTCGACACCAAGGCCGGCGAGATCACCCTCGACACCGCCCGGGACGCAACCGGCGCCGTCCGGGCCACGCTCACCAGCGTCCCGACCCGGACCCGCCCCGCGAGCGACACCGAGTTGGACGAGGCGCTGGCGGCGCTGCGCTGGTCGCGCGACGACCTGGAGCCGTCGCTCCCGCCGCACGTCTCCTTCGGCGGAGTCGAGCACCTCGTCCTCGGTGTCTCGACCCGTGAGCGGCTGCGGGCGCTGGACTACGACTTCGACGGCCTGGCCGAGGTGATGCACCGTCATGGCTGGACGACCCTCCAGCTGGTGTGGCGCGAGAGCGACGCGCTGTACCACGCGCGCGATCCCTTCCCGATCGGTGGCGTGGTCGAGGACGCGGCCACGGGCGCCGCGGCTGCCGCCTTCGGCGGCTACCTGCGCGAGCTGGGGGCGCTGCCCGCGGCGGCCGGGTTCACCATCCGGCAGGGCGAGGACATGGGACGGCTCAGCCTGCTGAGCGTCGAGGCGGTGCGGGGCACGGACCGCATCCGCGTCTCGGGGACGGCCGTCCGCATCTGAGTGCGGGAACGGCCGGGGTCAGCGGTGGGCAGGTACCGCGTCGACCCCGGCCGTGCTCTCCGGCCGTCCGGCGGGCTCCTCCCGGGGCAGGTCGCGCGCGGCGCGCACGCATGCCCACAGCAGGGTCGAGGAGCCGGGCAGCCACGGCTCGCGCCCGTCCGGCGCGACGATCCAGCGGCCCTGGCCCTCGGGCGCGTCCAGCGGCCGCTGGAGTGGGGGCACGGTGATCGCATCCCCCTGGCCGTGGCAGAGCAGCGGCGGTACGTCGCGCGCCCACTCCTCCCAGACCAGCAGCGGCCGCAGCCGCGCCGCCGTGCCGGGCTCGGCGAAGACGAGGATCCGGCCGCGGAAGGTCGCCACCGGCCCGCAGCCCGGTCCGCTGGACCACAGCTCGTCCAGCACCCGGCGGCCGAACAGGCCCGGCATGTTGATGACGTCGAAGACGCGCCCGCACGGCAGTACCGTCGCTGCCCAGGGGCGCGCCTCCCACAGCGCGCGCATGCTCCGCGGGTACTCACTGGCGGAGGCGAGCCAGGCCTCACCGGCCACGGTCACGTACTCGACGGAGTCATAGGTCCACATGTCCACGCTCCACAGGTACCGAGCGGGCGTGGGCCCCGCCTTCGGAACCCGGGAAACCCGGACAGCGGAGGGGTCGGCGGAGTACCATCCGCTGCCTTTGGCATATGGCGCCTGGCATATGCCAATTCCCTGGGGCTGGAGTGAAAGGAGTGGTCAGTCGACCGGTCGCCGCTGCTGCAGGCCGCGTCCGTGCTCGACCATCTTCGCCGCGTAGTCCGGGGTCCAGTCCGCTGAGGCGGCGATCTCCTCCACGCTGAGATTGTCGAACCGCCGCGTATCCGCGAGCTGGGCCGCGGCCAGCGCCTGGAACTCACTGGCCCGCTCGGCCGCGGCGCGGAACGCCAGCGTCAGCTCGGTCGCCCGGGTGAGCAGCTCGCGCGGGTCCTCGATCGACTCCAGGTCGAAGAAGTGCTCCTTCTCCGGCTCAGCGAGCCCCGGCTCGAAGAGCAGCGGGGCAGGGCGAAGCCTCCGCAGCGGCGAGCGATCGGCCGGGGAGTCGGACATCGGAAACCTCCTGAGGAATCGAGGGGAAGGGCGGCTGCCGTCATTCCATTGTCCGGCCACGCCACCGCGTGAGGAACAGGGCCTCGGCGACCACGTATTCCCGCCGGGCGGAGTACCGGCCCTCAGGCCGTGGGAACCCGATGGCGCCGGAGGTGCTCCAGCACCGCGTGGTTCGCCTCCCAGCCGTCGGGGAACTTCGAGACGACCCCCAACTGCACCGGTTCCGTCGACGGATGCGCGTCGAGCAGTTCCGGGATACCGGCCCGGGTCACCACGACGCACGCGTGCCGGTGCCGCGAGGCGAGCACGCACAGACGGCCCGTCTCCAGGTGGAACGCCGTCGCGTCCGGGCGTCCGGACAGCGGGTGGAGCACCACCGTGACGTCGTACTCGCGCCCCTGCAGGCGGTTCGCGGTGTCGACCGTCACGCCCGTCACGCCCAGGGCGGCCAGCGCCGAGCGGACCGCCGCCGCCTGGTCGCGGTGCGCGGTGCCGACGGCGATCCGCTCCGCGTCGACGGCGGCCGAACCCCGCTCGGACAGCGCCTCGCCGCCCCTGGCGAGCAGGCGGGCGACCACCGCGGCGACCGCCGCGACGGCCTCCGTATCGGTGCGGACCGTCAGCCGCGCGGGCAGCTCCAACAGGCCCCATCCCGAGGCGGCCGCGACGTCGAGCACCTCGTCGGCGGCCCGCGCCAGCGCGGGCGCGAGCCCTGCGGCCGGCGGGGGAGTGGCGGGGCCGAGCTCCAGCCGGCGGTCGCCGGGCTCCGTACCCGCGCGGAACGGCGTGAACGGGTAGAAGGCGTCCGAGACCAGCGGCGCCGCCGACGCCGGCAGGCGCCAGGAGACCGGGAGCCGGTGCGGCACGATGCCCGGGTTGTGCGCGAGCAGCGTCATCACCGCGCTCTGCGAGGGATCGTGGTGCAGACCGGCCCAGTCGTCGGTGCCGACGATGCTGAACGGGTCCAGCTGGCCCGGGTCACCGACGAACAGCGCGCGTTCGAAGAGACGGGCCACGGCCAGCAGCGCGTCCGAGCGCATCTGGTAGGCCTCGTCGACGATCGCGTGCCGCCACGGCTCGGTGTCCTTGACCCACTGCCACTTCGCCGCCGTGGCCACGACGACCGGGAGCTCGCGCAGGTCCGCCACCTTGGTGGAGGCGACGACGCCGGGGTGCCGCATCGCGATCTCGGACGGCAGTGCGTCACTGCCGTGCAGGCGGCCGACGGCCAGCGCGGGCTCCTTCTCGGCGAGGCGGTCCACCAGATCGTCGACCTGACTGTTCGTCTGCGCGACGATCATCAGCCGCTCGCCGGTCGCGACCAGCTCGCGGGCGGCCCGCACCACCAGCGTCGACTTGCCCGCTCCCGGCGGGGAGTCGACGACGGTGCCGCGCTCGCCACCGTGCAGCGCGGACGCGAGGATCGCCGCCACGGCGGCATCGGCCTGCTCGCCGGGGGTCGGCGTGGGAGCGGAGGCGGGAGGCGGAGTCACTTCGGCGGCCCTCCATGGGTCCAGGGCGTGTCCTCGGGCTCGGGCAGCGGCGCGGACTGGCGGGCGGTCAGCTCGAAGAGCGTGAAGCACACCGCGTCGCCGGGCTCCGGCACCGTGCCGGGCTCCGGCTCCTTCTTGCGTCCCATCCCGTTCAGCAGACGCAGCGTCAGCAGCCCCGCCTCGGCGTCCAGCGCCACCAGCGCGGCCTTCTGCGTCGCGGGCCCGCCGGCGCGGTGCACCTCGCCCCCCGGATCGAGATGCGGTCGGTCCTCGGTGCGGACGGTGACCAGCGGGCGCGGCTTCGGGCTGCGGCCCGTGGTGTCGTAGGCGGGCTGCACCTCCACGACCTCGCCGGCGAAGGCCTGCCCGGCGAGCCGGTGCTCGGCCATGGCCAGCGGATCGTCGAGCGCCTCCTCCAGATCCACCCGCACCTGCTCGCGCTCACGCTGTGCGAGCTTGCGCGCCGCCGTCACCGCGTCGTCGTGCAACGGCTGCGGCGGCTCGCCGGCCGCCACCCGGTCGCGGTGGTGCGTGTAGGACCAGCGGTCGCTCTCCCAGCGCTCCTCGACGTGAGCGGCCGGCGGGAGCGTGCGCAGCAGGTCGATGCCCTGCCAGACCTGGTGCCAGACCGGCAGCAGCACGGACTCCAGCAGCGCCTCGATCTCCTGGGCCCGCGCCTGCGTCAGCCGCTCGTCCTGGGCCGCGCGGGCCGCGTCGTAGCGGGTGACGGCGGGGGAGAGCAGCAGGCTGTCGAAGTCCGGGTCGGTGGCCGGACCAGCGGGCGGCACGAGCAACTGCCCCCGCGCGTCGCGGCCGTTCTCGGCGCGCAGCGCGGCCTGCTCGCCGCGTTCGCCCTCGGGCGGGGAGATCCACGCGAGCAGCGCGCCGAGATGGGCGTCCTCCAGCGAGCTCTGGCCGGTGGCCCAGTGGCGCGAGAGCGTGGCCGTGAGCGGCAGCAGCATCGACGAGCCCGGCACGTTCGAACGGTCCGACACGTGCGTCAGCCACCGCCCGAGCAGCGGTACCCGCGCGGGCGCCGGGTACGGGCCGGGGTCGGGGTCCTCGGCGGTGCGGCGGAAGCGCGTGGAACGGCCGAACAGCCCGAGCAGCTCGGCCCCGCCCGGGTTCGGCACGACCAGCTGCGGCGCGTCCGCGCACAACTCCCGCACCTCGACGGTCCTCTCGCCCGACTCCGGATCCTTGGCGGAGCGCTCGATCAGCTCGACCTCGGTGCCGAAGCTCTCCAGGTAGGGCAGCAGCTCGTCGCCGAGGCGGGACAGGAACGCGAACCGCTGGTCGCGGACCAGGGGTTGGGACACCGTCAGCAGGCGCGGACGTTCCCGGTCCTGGCCGAGCAGCATCGCCAGTGGCGCGCCTGCCTCACCGGCGGCGGCGAGCGGCACCAGGACGAACGGCCGGTCCGAGAGATGGCGGTGCCGCACCGTCGCGAGCGGCTGCGCGACGCCCGAGCGGATCGCCTGGAGCCGGGCCAGGGTGGTGAGCAGGCTCATCGCGTCAGCGCCTCCGCCCGCAGCCGGGCGGCACGAGCGAGCGCCCCGCCCTCGGCGGTCGCGGCCAGCGCGGCCTCGACCGTCGTGAGCTCGCCGAGCTCCCCGCGCACACCGCGCCCCAGCACCTCCACGGCACCCGCGTCCCGCGCCTGCGTACGGCAGTGGAACGCGAGCTCACAGGCGGCCAGGCAGTCCGGGGTGTAGGCGTGCGCGAGCGCGTCCACCGCCCCCGGCGCCTCGTCCAGCCGCACGCCCTCGGGCAGGACGGACAGCAACGTCTCGATCCTCGTCATCCGCGCCAACTGGCGCCTCGTCACCGCGAGCTGCTTGCGCAGGTCCAGCGGCGCGGCGACGGCGACGTTGGAGAAGTCCCGCGGACAGACCAGCAGCCCCGTCGTCCGCACGACACCCGGGAGCCCGACCGGCTCGGCGTAGGGCGACAACGGCGTCCCGGCCGCCGCGCCGGCCCCGTCCGCCACCCCGCCGCCGACCTGCGCGCCCGACCCGTCCGCGCCGGCGGCTGCCGAGCCGGTCACGCCTGCGGCGCCGGCAGCCCCGGCGCCCGCTGTCCCTGCGGCGCCGGCGCCGGCCCCGGCGCCGGCCACGTCGGTGGCTTCGGCTGCCGCGCCCTGCATGCCCGTGCCCTGCATGCCCGCGCCCGTCGTGCCCGTGCCCGTCGTGCCCGTGCCCGTCGTGCCCGCGCCCGTCGTGCCCGTGCCCTGCATGCCCGCGCCCGTCGTGCCCGTGCCCGTCATGCCCGCGCCCGTCATGCCCGTGCCCTGCATGCCTGCGCCTGCCGCTGCCGCCGCGCCGGAGGCGTCCAGCGCGGCGGCGGTCGCCCGCAGGGCGAGGACGTAGACCGCCGCCTGGCGGGCCGCAGCGCCCACCTTCGCCGGATCGGCGCTGCCGTCCAGGATCGGGAAGGACTTGATCTCCACCACCGTCCAGCGCCCGTCCGGGCCGACCACGATCGCGTCCGGCTCCAGGGAGACCGCGGAGCCGGCGACCTCCAGGCGCAGCAACGGGCGGTCGAGCAGCGTCCACGCGCGGCCCGCGGCCGCGTCCGCCGCCGCCTCGAGCAGCGCCGCGCGGGTGCGCGCGGCCCGCACGGCCGGCCCCTCGGAGGCGAGCAGGTCCGGCACCTCGACCGGCAGCTGCGCCGACTCCTCCGGCAGCAGTCGCGTCCGCAGCAGCGCGGCCAACTCGGCACAGCGCTCCGACCGCAGCCTGCGCTCGAAGACGAGGCCGCGCGTGATCGCGAACGGCGACTGGCCGAACGCGGCCGGGCTGCCCAACCGCCCGGCCAACGCGGCCTTGTCGACGCCCGCGGCATCGAGCACGGCGCGCCGGTCGCACGCCGGATTGGCCGCGAGCGCGGCCAGCCCTCGGGCGTCCATGCTGCGCGCTGCGGCACCTCCGCGGAGCGCGCCCAGGCGCGCTTCGAGGGAGGTGAGGGGCTGATCGACCCGTGGGTGCGTGCTGTGGTTCATGGTGCCCGCCAGTGTTGCACCTGGCACTGACATCCGTCCCGAGGCCCGGGTGCCGAGCCGGTGCTGTGCCTGGTCGTCACCGCGGGATGCGGGTCACCCGCCCGGGCAGGGAGGCGCGCGTCGATGACAGGCACACGCTGATGATCGCATCGGGCCGCTCGCCGATTGATCTTTGTCCCGGACTGCTTGCTTGCCCCGTGAGCCTCCGGGACCAGCCCGGGCCAGCCGGTTGGCCACCCCTCGGCCACTCCCTCGGCCGACGGCGCGGTCACGGGCGGGGGAGCGCTCCGGGCGCGAGGCCGCGCCGGTCCCACAGTCGCAGGGCCGGGTCGGTCAGAGCACGGCCGAGGAGGACCACGCCCGCGCCCGCGAGGGCGTCGAACAGGTAGTGGTTGGCGGTCCCCATCACCACCATCGAGATGATCACCGGATAGAGCACGCCCAGCGTCCGCACCGTGCGGTCCCGTGCGTGGGTCAGCAGCATCAGCCCGCACCACAGGGCCCACCCCACGTGCAGGCTCGGCATCGCGGCGAACTCGTTCGTCATCGACGCGAGTCCCGTCGGCACGCTCGCGCTGCCGCCCCACCAGCCGATCCCGGCGTGCTGCGCCATGGTGTCGGTGAAGCCGAAGCCCGAGGGGAGCAGCCTCGGGGGCGCGGCCGGGAAGAGCACGAAGCCGACCAGGGCCAGCACGGTCGTGAGCGCGAGCCAGGTGCGGGCGCGCCGGTAGACCGCGCGGTGGTGCCGCCAGAGCCAGATCAGTACCGCGGGCGTCACCGCGTAGTGCAGGGACGCGTAGGCGAAGTCCGCCGGTATGCCGAGCCAGCTGTGGCTGGTGAAGTCGGCGTTGAGCCGGCGCTCCGGGTCGAGGTGCAGCCACTGCTCGACGTCGAGCAGCCGCAGGGCGTCCCGCTGGGCCCGTTCGATGCCACCGCGGACCAGCAACCGGCTGCCGTCGTAGGTGAAGTAGACGGCCGCGACCAGAACGAGCTCCCGCAACCATCCCGCACGCCCCCACGCGGCCCGCCATGAGAGGGCCTCCCGTTCGGTGCGCCGTGGCCGCGGCGGGGTGTCCGCCTCGGGTGCGCCGGGGGGCGTGGCAGTTGTGGACATGGCAGAGCTCCGCGCAGGTCAGGGGCTGTCCGGGGACGGAACGGTCCGAGGACTGGGCGAGCAGAACGTACACGCTACCGTACGATGTACGTTATACATCGGCGCAACCACCCCGTCCGACCGCGAGGGAGTGACCGAGATGGCCCTTACCAGGCCTGTGTACGCTCCAGACATGTCCTCCGAGCACTCGACCGCCACCGCCGCGCCGCCCAGGCCGGCCCGTCGGTCACGTGCGCCCCGGGGATCGCTCAGCTCCGACCTGATCCTCGATCACGCGCTCCGCCTTCTGGACGAGAAGGGCCTGGACGCCTTCTCGATGCGGGCCCTCGCCGAGGATCTCGGCGTCGGGACCATGGCTCTCTACACCTACTTCCGCGGCAAGGACGAGCTGTTCCGCGCCGCCCGCGACCGGGTGCTCGCCGCCTACACCCCGCCGAGCACCGAGGGCAGCTGGGACCAGCAGCTGCGCGCGGCCTGCGTGGCGGTGCACGAGCTGTTCACCGGCCGCCCGGCCGTTCTCCGCCTGCTGGCGGAGTCCACGGCCAACGAGGACTTCCTCGACACCGCGACCGCGGCCATGGACCGCATGCTCGCGCTGTTGCGCGAGGGTGGCCTGGGGCGCGAGGACGCCGCGCGCGCCTACGGCACGCTCTCACGCTTCACCATCGGCTCGGCCCTGCGCGAGGTTCGCGCCTGCGCCCACCCGGAGGCGCTGGATGCCTTCCGCGCCCGCATCGCCGCCCTCCCGCAGGACCGCTTCCCCCATCTGGCCGACCTCGCCCCGGAACTCCTCCTGAGCACGGAGAGCGGCTCCGACGAGTACGCCTACGGCCTCGACCTCATCCTCTGCGGCATCCGCACCCTCGCCACCACTCCCACCACCCCTGCCTGACCGGGTTCCCACCGACCCACGCCCCGGCCCCATGCCCCATGCCCCACGCCCGCCCGCGGCCTGCGGGCTGCGGCCGGGCTCGGCGAGCTCCCGACCCCGCCTCCGTGCCGGCCCTGCCCTCCCGCTCGCGGGCGCCTGCCGCGCGCCTGACGCCCGCGGCCTGGGTTGGGAGGGCTTCCGTCCCCACCTCTCCGGCCGACCACCCCGCTGAGCCCCGGCCCTGCTCGCGCGCTCCCGCCTGCCGGGTACGCCTGTCGCCAGCGGCCGGGGCTCGGAGACCTCCCGGTCCCGGCTCGCGCCCCGGGCAGCCTGCGGTGCCTGTCTCGCCCTGTGTGCGGCTGCCGCGTCTGACGCCCGCGGCCTGGGGTGGGAGGGCTTCCGTCCTCACCTCGGTGCCGACCACCTTGCTGAGCCCCGGCCCTTCCTGCGTGCCCGTGCCTGCCGCGTACGCCTGTCGCCAGCGGCCCGGGCTCGGAGACCTCCCGGTCCCGGCTCGCGAGCCGACCGGCCTGCCCCTGTCCGCCTGGCCCGCTCGCTCGTCAGCGCTCCCGCGCGCTCGGCACGTGGACGGTGGCGCGATGAGGTGGGAACTCCGGGATCATGGAGGTGTTCGACGGATACCGGGTGCCCCGGCCCGCGCAGCGCGGCGCGGGCCGGGAGGCCCGACGGCGCCTGAGGAGGCACGCATGCCCGCGCGGATCCTGCTGGTTCGGCACGGCGAGACCGGTTGGTCCGCCACCGGTCGGCACACCGGACGCACCGACGTCCCACTGACCGACGAGGGGCGTGCGATGGCACGCCGCCTGGGTGCCCGCCTGGCCGCCGCGCCGTGGGACGGGCTCGGGGAGGCGGAGATCCTCAGCAGTCCGCTGCAGCGCGCGCGGGAGACGGCCGAGCTGGCCGGCCTCGGCGAGCGGCTCCGGACCGACGACCGGCTGCTGGAGTGGGACTACGGCGCCTACGAGGGCCTCACCGGCCCGGAGATCCGTGCGGACCACCAGCCGGGCTGGCTGATCTGGCGCGACGGCGTCCCCGGCGGGGAGAAGCTCGCCGAGGTCGGCGCCCGGGTGGACGCTTTCCTCGCCGATGTGGACGCCCGCGCGGGCGTGCCGCACCCGGACACCACGGAGATGCACGGGGCCGATCGCGACGTCGTCGTCTTCGCTCACGGCCACCTGCTGCGGATCATGACCGCCCGCTGGCTCGGCCTGGCACCGGAGGGCGGGCAGCAGTTCAAGCTGGGACCGGCCACCCTCTCCGTCCTGACCTGGGAGTACGGGGCACGCGCCGTCGAACGCTGGAACGACGCCGCGCACCTCGCCTGAGCGGCTTTCCGTCGTGACGGAGAGCCCGCCGCCTACCCCTCCAGGAACCGCTCCAGGGCCTCGACGACCAGCTTGTGGTCGTCCACCTGCGGCAGCCCGGAGACGGTGACCGTCCCGACCAGGCCAACATCCGTGACCACGACCGGGAAGGCGCCGCCGTGCGCGGCGTACCGGTCGAGGTCCAGGCGCGACTTCTCCTCGAAGCTGCTGCCCTGCTCGCGGAAGCGCTGCCCCACCAGGTAGGAGCTGGCCCCGTACCGCCGCACCACGCGGATCTTGCGCTCGATCCAGGCGTCGTTGTCCGCGCAGGTGCCGGTCGCGGCGAAGTGGAAGAGCTGCTGGTCACCACGGCGGATGTCGACGGTGACCGGCAGCTGCCGTTCGCGCGCCATGTCGACCAGGAGGCAGCCGAGACGCCAGGCGTCGTCGTTGGTGAACCGGGCGAACTGCAGCCGGCGCTCCTGGTCGATGAGTTCGGCGGTCGTGGTCACAGCTTCACCATCCGTCCCTCGGCGGCGGAGTGCCGCGCGGCTTCCAGCACCCTGAGCGCGGCGACGGCGTCGCGCGGCTCGACCGGGACGGGCGCCAGTCCGTGCAGGGCGGCGGCCATTCCGGCGTAGTAGGCCTCGTACGCGCCGGGGAGCGTGGGGTGGGCGACGGAGTCGTCCACCGTGCCCAGCTGTCCGAACATCGCGGCGGGCGTCATGCCCCAGCCCTCGTCGGCGGGAGTCCGGCCCGCCCGGAGGGCGTCCTCCTGGCCGTCGAGCCCCCAGCTCGTGTACGCGGATTCGCTGCCCAGCACCCGGAAGCGCGGGCCGAGTTCACCGGCGGTCGCGCTCACCCACAGGTGGGAGCGGGTGCCGTCGGCGTGGGTGAGGGCGAGGAAGGAGTCGTCGTCGGCCACGGCGCCCTCGCGGCGCACGTCCAGCTCGGCGTAGACGCTCACAGCCGGACCGAAGAGGGTGAGCGCCTGGTCGACCAGGTGGCTGCCCAGGTCGTACAGGAGGCCCCCGGCTTCGTCTGGGTCGCCCAACTCGCGCCAGCCGCCCTTGAGCTGGGGGCGCCAGCGCTCGAAGCGGGACTCGAAGCGGTGCACCCGGCCCAAGCGGCCCGACCGCACCAGCTCGCTGACGGTCAGGAAGTCCCCGTCCCACCGCCGGTTCTGGAAGACGCTCAGCGGCAGGCCGCGTGTCTCCGCCAGCTCGGCGAGCGCCGCACCCTCGGCGGAGGTCGCCGCCAGCGGTTTGTCGACGACGACGGCGACACCGGCGCGCAGCGCGGCGGTGGCCAGGGGGATGTGGGTGCGGTTCGGCGTGGCGACCACCACCAGATCCAGGCCCAGCGGCCAGAGCTCCTCGGCGGAGGAGAGCAACCGTGCCTGCGGATGCGCGGCCGCGGCCTGCTCCTGGCGTTCCGGATTCGCGGTGACGATCGCGTCGAGGCGCAGCCCCGGCGTGGTCGCGATCAGGGGCGCGTGGAAGACCGCGCCCGCAAGGCCGTAACCGATCAGCCCGACGCGCAGCGGCGCTGGGCCGCCGGGTGCGTCGGTCGCGGCGACCGGGGTGGTGGGGGGAGTGCTGTTCGCCATGGACCCAGTTAAACAACAGTGTGGATTAAGTGGCAAGCATCCCGCATAATCGACATGTGTCCATGCCCGGCTCCCCGACCTCCCCCGGCGACCCGACTCCTCCCGGCGCGCCGGTCACGCCAGCCGCACCTGTCATGCCAGCCGCACCTGTCACTCCTGCCACGGCAGTCCCACCGCCCACGGGAACCCCTTCCACCTCGACCGGTCGGGCAACCCTCCCCGGGGCGAATCTCACGGCGCTGCGGGACCACAACGCCGCGACCGTGCTGACCCTGGTCCGCAGCGCCGCGGCTGCCGGTGCGACGGGGATCAGCCGCGTGGAGCTGGCCCGGGAGTCGGGTCTGACCGCTCAGGCCATCAGCAAGATCGTGCTTCGCCTCACCGAGGAGGGCCTGCTCACCGAGACCGGTCGCGGCGTCTCCACCGGCGGAAAGCCGCGCACCCTGCTCAGCCTCGTTCCGCAGGCGAGTTGGGCCCTGGGCGCCCAACTCGGCCGGGACGCGCTCACCGTCCTGCGCGCCGACCTCGCCGGGCGGGTGGCCTCCGTCCGCCGCCTGCCGATCGACCTCACCGGGTGGGGGCCGAGCCGGGTGCTCGACCTCTTGGGCGAGCAGGTGGGCCTGCTTCTCGCCGATGTGCCGCGTGAGCGCGTCCTCGGGGTGGGCGTGGCCTCGCCCGGACCACTCGACCAGCTCGCGGGCGTCCTGCACGAGGTCACCGGCGCGCCCTCCTGGAACGGCCTGCGGCTGCGGGAGGAGGTGGAACGGCGCCTGGGGCTGCCCACGCTCATCGAGAAGGACAGCACCGCCGGGGTGCTCAGCGGGCTCGGCTCGCCGAATCGCGCGTTCATCCATCTCGACCAGGGCCTGGGCGCGGGCCTCGTTCTCGGCGGCTCGGTCCAGCGCGGTGCCCGCACCAACGCGGGCGAGTTCGGCCACCAGATGCTCGATCCGGACGGGCCGCGTTGTCGCTGCGGCAACACCGGCTGTGTCGAGGCCCTGTGGTCGGTCGCTCCCACCCCCGACGCGGCGGCACGGGTACTGGGCGAGGCGATCGCCAACCTCGTCCGCCTACTCGACCTCGACGAGATCACGCTCGGTGGGCGCGAGATCCTGGTCGCCCCCGAGCTCTACCTCTCCGAGGTAGGTCGACTCCTCGCCGCCCGCCTCCCCGACCCCACCTGGCAGGCCGTCACCCTGTCCATCGCCCCGAGCGGCGCCGACGCCGTCGCCCTCGGCGCCGCCGGGCTCGTCCTCGGTCGCCTGTTCGCCTGAGTCGGCTCGCCTGAGTGGGTTCGCACCTGAGTGGGTTCGCACCTGAGTGGGGTCGTGCTCGGGTTCGCGACCGTCCGGACCGGGGAGGGGCGTGTGCGACTTCCCGGCCGCACAGGCCCCTCCCCGGCCGGTCGGCCGATGCGCGGCCCACGGGGGAGCCCCACCCCACAGGCCGCGCAGCTCTGTCGCGCCGGGCAACGGATTGCCTTGTGGCGGATCGCCCCGCGGTCGATCGCCGCGGGCGGTGGACGTGTGGCGCCCGCGTCAGCAGGCGAGCGCCATCCGGTACTGCTCCAGGAACTCCGACACCTCGGGCACCGAGCGGTGCGGACGCATCCGCTCCGCCGTGGCGGAGACCATGCCGCGGATGCGGGTGGAGCGCACCTGGGACAGCAGGGACACCGCGGACGTGCCCGTGACCGCCGCGTCGACCACCGCGCCGTGGCCGAGCTGGTCGTGCGCCAACTCCGCCATGTAGAGCGTGCGGTTGCGGACGAAGTGCGTGGGCTGGAGCGCTATGGCCTGCTCCGCCCAGTCTGCCGCGGACTCGAACTCGCCCAGGGCGGCCCAGCACTGGGCCGTCAGGCCCGCCAACTCGGCCTCGTTGAAGAAGGACATCCACTCGGGGTCATGAGCCGAACTGCCCTGCTCGAAGGCGGTGCGGGCCTCGCCGAGGGCCTTGACGCAGGAGCCGCGGTCCCGCAACAGGGCCCAGCCACCGGCCTCGCGCAGCGCCAGGAGCGATTGGAGCCGGGGCGAACCGAGGCCCGCTGCCGCGCTCCGCGCGGCCTGGGCGGCGCGGACCGCCTCGCGCGGCCGACCCGCGTCGCGGGCCAGGAAGGCCGTATTGCAGAAGGCGTGCGCCTCCAGTGCCGCGTCGCCGGCCATCCGGGCCGTGGCCAGCGCCTCGGCGTACAGGGAGCGGGCCTCCGTCAGGCGCCCGGAGTCGTGGGCCAGCCAGCCGACGGAGATGGCGAGCTCGCCCGCGCAGGCCTGCAGGCGCTCCTCGATCCTGGCGGTGTAGGTGCCGCAGTTGAGCAACTGGTAGGTGGAGCGCAGGGTGTGGCCCGCGCGGTCGAACAGGGTGTCCGCACCGTGGACGTCGTCCAGCAGGCGGATCTGACGGACCGCCGACTCGACCTCGTGGACCTCGCGCCAGCCGACGCGGGTGCCCGGGGGTGGGACCGCCCCGGATCCCGGGACGACCTCCTGCGGGACGGGCTCCTGGGCCTGCGGGCTCTCTGCCCGGGCCGGGCCATCCCAGCTCAGTGCGGTGACCACGGCCAACGGGCCGCCGGTCAGGAACGTGCGTCGCTGCACGTCGTCGTTCTCCTCGTCGCGTGGCGCCGGGAGCACGGCTGTGCGCCGTGACTCCCCTCGCGGCGTGAAGCCGAGATCGGCCAGACAGGCACCGGGGAACATGTGGCGGAAGACGCGCTCGTAGGCGTAGTTGGGGCGCCGGATCTCCCCCGACTCGACCCGGCCGATGTAACGGGCGTCGCAGGAGACGTGCTCCCCGATCTCGCGCGCCGCGCGTCGGACCGACGCGGCGAACTCGCGAGGGGAGAGATCTCCGCGGCGTTCGCGCATCCGCAGGTTGGGAGAGGTGGGCGAAGGGAGAGAAACGTGAGCCATGCGGCACCCCCTGGTACGGAATTGCAGGAGTGACACTACTCTCCGCGAGAACTCGAACACGCTGGGTTTTCTGACAAATCGGACCAGTCGGACGTGGTCGCATCGGTCTGCCATGAAATGCCACGCCCGGCGGGTTTCGATCGCCGTGGCCCTGGCGTGCCCCGCGCGTTGTAGGAGGTACAGCGCAGGCACTCGGGCACGAGGAGGCGGCCGTGCAGAGCAGGACGGACAAGAGGTCGGGGCGCGGAGAGTCGGCGCGCGCCGGGGTGGCCCGCGGTGCGGCGGCGGCCGGCGGGCTGCGCCCGGACCGTCCGGCGTGCGAGGTGGTCACGGTCCCGGAGCGGCAGGGGCTGGAGACCGTGGACATCCTGCGGTTGCGGGGCGGCTGCGGGGCGGTGCTGCTGGAGGAGACGGCGCTGAGGGAGGAGCAGGCCGAGTCGACACTCTCCTTCCTCGTTCCCTTCGGCACGGCCGCGCAGTGGCAGTTGCCGGGGAGCTCCTGTCGGCCCATGCCCGCGCGTGGTACGGAGCCGCACTGGCTGCTGCCACCGGCCGTGGGTGTCGGCAGCCCCGCGCTCACCGATCCGGGCGAGCTCCGCGCCGCACTCGGCGAGGCAGCGCGTACTCTCGCCGCCAGCGAGGTCCCGGGATCGCGCCCGTAGGCTTCCCGCCTGCGCATCCGTCCGTCCGGCCCGGCCCGGCCCCTGGCCGCCGGCTCGGCCTGCGGCCTGTCGCTCGGCCCGGGCCCCGGCTTCCGGCGCCGACTCGCGGAGCCGTTCCGCGCGCGGCTTCCCCCGGCTTGCGGCTCGGCTCCTGCCCCGGTTTGCGGCTCGGGCCGGCCTTGGCCCCCTCGCGCCGTTCGGCACGCGGCTTCCGTGTCCCCCGGGGCAGAGCGCCGGCTTGGCGGCGCGCTTCCGGCCGTCTTCGGGGGATCACCGATACTGGACCGATGGCGAGAAAGCGGAAGGACCAGGTCAGTGCGGCTCCGGCGGAGGCCGCGTCCCGGCGCGGCGGCGCGGTCGTGGCGCCGATCACGGAGCAGGTGGCCTTCGGCACCGCCGAGCTCGTGCCCGACCGGGACCGCCCGCAGGCCTGGACGGTGCTTCTCGACGGCGCCCCGCAGTCGCACGTCGACCTCGCCGATCCGCACCGGTTGACCTTCGAGTACCAACGGCGCCTCGGGCGGGTCGCCGACCTCGCCGCCGCGCCCGGCCGTCCAGTGAGCGCGCTGCACCTCGGTGGGGGTGGACTGACCCTGCCGCGCTACATCGCCGCGACCCGCCCCCGCTCGCGGCAGCAGGTGGCGGAGATCGACACGGCGCTGACCGAGCTGGTCCGCCGCGAGCTCCCGCTGGACCGCGCCTGGCAGATCCGGGTACGCGGCGGCGACGCACGCGAGGTGCTGACCCGGACCCCGGAGGGGTGGGCGGACCTGGTGATCGCCGATGTCTTCAGCGGTGCCCGGGTGCCCGCCCACTGCGCCACCGTGGAGTTCGCGCAGGCCGTCGTTCGAGCGTTGGCGCCCGGCGGGCGCTATGCGGCCAACATCGCCGACGGTGGGCGCCTCGCCTTCGCCCGGCGGCAGGTCGCGACCCTGCGCGTGGTCTTTCCCGAGGTCGCGATGGTCGCCGACCCGGCGGTGCTGCGCGGCAAGCGTTTCGGCAACCTGATCCTGCTGGCCGCCGCGTCGCCGCTGCCACTGCCGGAACTGGGCCGGGCGATGGCGGGCGATCCGGTGCTCGGCCGCATCGTGCAGGGCGCGGACCTGGAGGACTTCCAGGCCGGCGCCCTGCCGGCTCACGACGTGGAGGCCGAGGCCTCGCCGGAGCCGCCCTCGGCGGTCTTCCGTTCCTGACGGACGGAAGCGCCGCTACCTCACTTGACCGGGGTGAGGTGCAGGATCATGTACTCGTACGCCTGATCCTGGGGCGAGGGGTTGACGTAGGCGTTGTCCTTCGTCGGCCACCCGGTGAAGTTGGCCGTGCTGAACTCGTACCAGGAGGCGCCGTACAGCACCGGCACGGCCGGCACGTCCGTGGAGAACTGCTGCTGCAACGCGTTCAGCGCCGTCTGCTGGTCCGCCGGGGTCGTCGCGTTCTGGTACTGCTTCACCGCCGCGTCGGCCGCGCTGCTCTGGTAGCGGCTGAAGTCACCGGCGGAGGGCTGGCCCGCGGGCGAGAGCAGGGTGGAGTCCAGGATGAACTGCAGCCGCTGGAAGGCCGTCGTGCCCTGGCCCCAGTGGAGCGCCACGTCGTAGTTGCCGGTGGTGATGGCGGTGTTCCAGCCGTTGTAGTCCATGTCGCCCTTGATCTTCACGTCGAAGCCGAGGCCGTTGAGGGTGTCCTGCATGGCCTTGGCATCGCACCAGTAGTCCGTGAAGGAGTTCGGGTCGATGATGGTGAAGGAGATCGTCTTGCCGCCCTTGGTCCACTTGCCACCGGACTTGGCCCAGCCGTCCGCGCTGAGCAGGCTCTGCACGGTGGTGGGGTCGGATGCCGACTTCAGGTCGCCGGTGGTCGCCGGGTTCAGCGAGGTCTGGTCGAGCGGCAGCGTCAGCCCGCCCGACGAGGAGGCGGGCAGTTCGTAACTGCCCTCGCACTGGCTGGCCATGGAGGCGCGGTCGATGCCCGCGCTGATCGCCTTGCGCACCGCCACGTCCGCCAGTGCCGGCGCGGTCGGGCTCTTGGTGTTGAGCAGCAGCGCGACGGTGTTGCCGGCCGGGAAGTACGGTGCGTCGGTCTGGAACAGGTGGTTGTGCTGCGGATCCTTGCCGACGAAGTTCGTCAGCAGGTTGTTGATGTCGTTGCCCGCCAGGTCGAGCTGCGCCTGCGCCAGGGCGACGCCGGCGGCGTCGTTGCTGGCGTAGTTGGCGACTGCCACCTCGGGCACCTTGGGCTTGCCGCCCCAGTACGTCGGGTTGGTCTTGTAGGTGACCTTCTGCGGGCCGAAGGCGTCGACCAGGTACGGGCCGGTGCCTATCGCCTGGGACGCCTTGATGACGGCGGTGGCAGGCGAGGAGATCGAGGACCACGTGGACTTGGGCACGATCAGCTGGTTGCCGATGGCCTGGGCACTGGCGATCTCCGGCGCGGCGAAGGTCAGCACCACGGTGGAGGCGTCCGGGGTGCTGATGGAGGCGGCCTTCGGCACGCCCTGGGTGTTCGCGGCCGCGTCGGTGGTCACCAGCTGGTAGGTGAAGGCGACGTCCGCCGAGGTGAGAGGCGAGCCGTCGGACCACTTGACGCCCGCGTGCAGGTGGATCGTGGCGGTCTTGCCGTCGGCGGACCAGTCGATCTTGTCGGCGAGCCACGGAGTGGGCGCCTGGCTGGGATTGAGAGTGTTGTACTGCAGCAACGGCTCGTAGACCAGCGCGTCGGTGTTCTGGCTACGGCTGAAGGAGTTGCCGTCGAAGGGGTTGAAGTCCTCGGTGAAGGCGGTGGCGCCGGTGTTGTCCTCCAGGTAGAGGGTCTCGGCCGCGATGTTGCCGCCCCCGCCGCTGCTCGTGCCGCCGGCCTTGGGGGAGGAGCTCGTGCAGGCCGTCAGGCCCAGTCCGAGGGCCGCCAGGACGGCCATGCTCTTGATGGTGGTGCTGCGTCTCATTGTCGTACGCTCCTAGAGTCCGACCGGCGGGTGCCGGCCAGTGGTGAGCGACCATGTCCAGGTCCGTGAACGGTGGTGCGGTGCTGGTGCCTTGATCCGACCGGTGGATGCCGGACGGACGGGTCGTCGGAAGCGGACGTCGCCTCGGGCGAGTTGGCGCTCGCCCGGGGCTCCGCTGCGCAGGCCCCTGGGTCTTGCTGCTCCGATCGGCGCAAGCCCGACGGCGGTGGGCGGGCGGCCTCGTGGGGGCGGATCACGGCCGGTCCGGCGCGTTCTCGAGTGCCGGCGCGTTCTCGGCCGGCGCGGTCCCGGACTCCGGCGCGGGTGCGCGCTCACTGGCCGGCACGGGCATGGGCTCGGTCGCGTGCCCGGTCGCGTGCTCCGGGTCCAGGAGCCAGCAGGCCGCCACGTGCCGGCTCGTGGCCGACCCTGGCGCGGGCGACGTCGGTGGTGCCTGTTCGGAGCAGACGGGCATGGCGAACGGGCAGCGTGGGTGGAAGCGGCAGCCGCTCGGCGGGGAGACCAGGCTCGGCGGCGCGCCCCGCCCGCGCAGCACCGGCGGCTCGGCCCGTTCCGGGTCCGGCGCGGCACTGAGCAGCAGTTGGGTGTACGGGTGGGCCGGCGCGTCGGTGACTCGCACCGCGTCGCCCGACTCCACGATCTGCCCCGCGTACATCACCACGATCGAGTCCGCCAGATAGCGGGCCGAGGCGATGTCGTGGGTGACGTAGAGGATCGCCAACTGCTCCCGCTCGCGCAGCTCGTCGAGCAGGTTAAGCACGCCCAGCCGGATCGACACGTCGAGCATCGAGACCGGCTCGTCCGCCAGCAGCACCTCGGGCTCCACCGCGAGGCCGCGCGCGATGGCGACCCGCTGACGCTGCCCGCCGGAGAGCTCGTGCGGGTACTTATCGACGTAGGTTTCGGCCGGGGTGAGCGAGACGCGCTCCAGCAGGGCGAGAACGCGCTCCTCCAACTCCTCCTTGCCCAGACGCCGACCGGCGTGCAGCTTCAGCGGGCGCTCCAGGTGGTAGCGGACCGTGTGCACGGAGTTGAGCGAGGAGAAGGGGTCCTGCAGGACCAGGTGCACCCGGCTGGTGTAGGCCCGTCGGGACCGGGCGTCGGTGCCCACCGGCTCGCCGTCGAGCAGCAGCTCGCCCGTGGTCGGCGTGATCAGCTGGGTCAGCAGCCGGGCCAGCGTCGACTTGCCCGAACCGCTCTCGCCGACCACCGCCGTGACCGTGCCCCGCGGCAGGGCCAGCGAGACGTCCTCCACGGCGTGCACGACGGAGGAGCCCCGGCCGAGGCCGCCGTGGACCGGGAAGTGCTTCGTCAGACTGCGGGCCTCCAGAGCCGGCGTCCCCGGACGGTCCGGTCCGTGGACCACCGGCGCGCGGCAGGCCGCGGTTTCGGTGTCGGTCATGAAGGGCTCCCGGGGAGAGGGGCGGACGCGGGTGGGAGGGGCAGAGCCAGCGCGTCGGGAGCGGGCTGCTGCCCGTCCTGGAGCCAGCACGCGCTGGCCCGGCTGCTGGGCGGCACCCCGTCGGGGCCGGCCAGATCGGTTGCGGGGGTGACCAGCGGTGGGGTCTCCCGGGAGCAGCGGTCCATCGCGAAGGCGCAGCGCGGGTGGAACGCGCACCCGGTGGGCATCGCCGAGAGGCTCGGCGGGGAGCCGGGGATCCCCTCCATCCGGACCCGCTCGCCGTGCAGACTCGGGAAGGAGCCCTTGAGGCCCAGGCTGTACGGGTGGCGCGGAGCGCGGAAGAGCTCGGCCGCGCTGGCGCGCTCGACGATCCTCCCGGCGTACATGACCGCGATCGAATCGGCCAGCTCCAGCAGCAGCGACAGGTCGTGGGTGATGAAGACGATCGCGAAGCCCAGGCGCTCGCGCAGCAGCATCAGCTCCTCGAGGATCTCCCGCTGGGTCACCACGTCCAGGGCGGTGGTCGGTTCGTCCATGACGACCACCTGCGGCTCCAGCGCCAGCGACATGGCGATCATGACGCGCTGCCGCATCCCGCCCGAGAGCTCGTGCGGATAGCTGCGCAGCCGGTCGGCGCTGATGCCGACCATCCGGAGCAGCTCCACGGCACGTTCATGACGCTGGGCGGCGGTCATGGACCGCCGGTGTGCCTTCAGCACGTCGGTCAGCTGGGCGTCGACGCGGGCCACCGGGTTGAGCGCGTGCATCGCGCTCTGGAACACCACCGCCAGCTCCGACCAGCGGATCCGGCGCAGCGTCGCGGCGTCCGCCGCGAGCACGTCGACGGTCTCGACGGGGCCGGCCGTGGTCCCGCCGTCGACCCCTGTGCCCTGGGGGCGGGAGTGGAAGAGCACCTCGCCGCCGGTGATCACACCGGGCGCGCGGAGCAGCCGGGTGAGGGCGTAGGCCAGCGTCGACTTGCCGGAGCCGCTCTCGCCCGCGAGGCCGAGGACCTCACCGCGGTGCAACGTCAGGTCGGCGCCGCTGACGGCCCGGACCGCACCTGGCCCGTGACCGTAGTGCACGTCGAGCCCGCGCACCTCCAGCACGACCTCGCGGGTCGGCGTCGTGACCGGCCGGCGGCCGGTCTGGATCTGCGTCACGGACGTATCCCTTCCTCGGCGCGCACGACATCGCGGACGACGGGGGTGAGGCCGAGCTGGAAGCGCGGACCGCGGTCGGAGCGCCGGCCCCGGCGGGTGCTGCGCATCCGGGGGTTGACGATCTCGTCGATGCCGAAGTTGAGCAGGGCCAGGGCGATGCCGACGAGGGCGACGCACAGGGCCGGAGGCCCGTACCACCACCAGGTGCCGCTCGTGGTCGCGCTGAACTGCTGGGCGGTGTTGAGCATGGTGCCCCAGGAGGCGGTGGTCGGATTGATCAGGCCCAGCCAGGCGAGCGAGGCGTAGGCGCCGATCCCGTAGATCACGGTGAAGATGAAGGAGGAGGCCAGGATGGGCAGCAGGTTGGGAAGGATCTCGAAGACGATGATCCGGACCCGGCTCTCGCCCACGACCCGGGCGGAGTCGACGTAGTCCTGGTTGCGCAGCGCCAGCGTCTGCGCGCGCAGCACCCGGGCGCCCCACGCCCAGGCACTCAGCGCGATGACCGCGCCGATCAGCAGCGGGTTGCCGGTGTCGCCGTCCGGCATCATCTTCATGACGACCATGAGGATGAGCAGGCCGGGCAACGCGAGGAAGATGTTGGTCAGGATCGACAGCACCTCGTCGGTCTTGCCGCCGAGATAGCCGGCGCTGACCCCGACGAGCACCGACAGGACCGTGGCGATGCCTCCGGCGACGAAGGCGATCAGCAGGGTGTCCCGTCCGCCCGCCAGCAGCTGCGAGAACAGGTCGTGCTGCTGCACGTCCGTGCCGAGCCAGAACTGGGCCGACGGCGGGTGCGGAACGTTGTCGAGCCGGGAGGCGCGCCAGTCGGGGGTGTGCGGGGCGGCCATCGGGCCGAATGCGGCGAGGAGCACGAAGAAGAGCAGGATCAGCGATCCGGCGGCGACCTTCGGCGAGCGCAGCGTGCGGGCGCGGCCGCTGCGCGAGCGGCCCCGTCGTGGGCGGATTGCGGAAGCCACGGCTCAGGCCACCTTTCTCGCGCGCGGGTCGAGCGCGACGTAGACGATGTCCGCGAGCAGGTTGGCGCCGAGCACCGTGAAGGTGACGACGAGCAGGATTCCCTGCATCACCGGGTAGTCGGCGGCCTGGGCGGCGTTGAAGATCTCGCGTCCGACGCCGGCGTAGTTGAAGACGATCTCGGTGACGATGGAACCGGTGACCACGAGGCTGATGGACAGCGCGAAGTTGGAGATGCTCGGCAGCAGCGCGTTGCGGGCCGCCACCGCCACCACCTGCCGTCGGGGCAGCCCCTTGGCCGCCGCGACGAGGACGTAGTCCTCGTCCATGGTGGTGATCATCATGTTGCGCATGCCGACGATCCACCCGGCTATGGAGGCCAGCGCGACGGTGGCGGCCGGCAGGGCGCCGTGGTCGATCACGTTGGCGATGAACGGACCGTTCCAGCCGGGCGTGACCGTCGCGTAGCGGCCGGTGTCGTAGGCGCCGCCGGTCGGGAAGAGCCCGCCGTAGAAGCCGAGGCTCAGCATGAGCAGCGAGGCGAGGATGAAGTAGGGGACGGCCTGGAAGAAGGTGGCCGCAGGCAGCAGTGCGTCGAGCAGGCCGGAGCGTCGCCAGCCGGCCAGGACCCCGATGAGGGTGCCGACCAGGAAGGAGATCACCGTGGCGGTGCCGACGAGGCCGATCGTCCAGGGCAGGTCGTTGGCCAGCACGGTGGAGACGGGTGTGGACAGCGAGGTCGACAGGCCCAGGTCGCCGTGGAGCAGGTTTCCCAGGTAGGTCAGGTACTGGCCGACAAGCCCCTGGTGGCCGCCGCCGTACTGGGCCTGGAGGGCCCGGAGCTGGTCGGGCGTCAGCGAGGCGGTGCTCATCTTGGCGAGGAAGTTCTGCAGGGCGCTGCCCGGCACCATCCGTGGGATGAAGAAGTTGAGTGTGATCGCCGCGTAGGCGGCGAGCAGGTAGAACCAGAGTCTGCGCAGAAGCGCTCTCATGGCGACCTCCGCTCAGACGATGCGACGCCAGGAGGGCGTCGCGGGGTCGGGTGGGCAGCCGCAGCTCTCGCGGCGGATCAAGCGGGTGGGCAGGACGATGTCGACGGCGGCGTCGGCCGGGGCGTTCGCGAGGGTGTCGCCCGTGGCGTCGACGTCCACGGACGAGGTGGCCGGGGCCGGCTGGCCAGAAGTGATCATTGAATGGAGGACCTCGAAGGCTTGTGCGCCGATGTCCTGGATGGGCTGGCGCACGGTGGTGAGTTGCGGACGCAGGTGGCGGGCGAAGGGCAGGTCGTCGAAGCCGGTGACCGCGACGTCGCCGGGGACGTCGAGTCCGTGTTCGGCCAGGGCGTAGAGCACACCCAGCGCCGTCTGGTCGTTGGCGCAGGCGATGGCGCGGGGCAGGGTGGCGCCCAGGGAGATCAGGCCACGCACGATCTCGACGCCGCCGGCCGCGGAGTAGTCGCCCTGCCAGGCCGGTCCGGTCAGGCATTCGGCCCCGAGTGAGCGGGCCTCCGTGGCGAAGGAGCGGCCGCGGACCACGTTGTCCGGGCTGTCGGCGTGTCCGGCGATGTAGGCCAGGCGTCGGTAGCCGTGGTCCTGCACCAGGTGCCGGGCCAGCTCGCGCATGCTGTCCGCGCTTTCGCTGCGGACGGCGGCCACCCCGTCGCCGCCCGCGCCGGCCAGCGAGACGACCGGGACCACCCGGGCGACCGCGGCGAGCCCGGCCGGCGAGAGCACCTGGTCGTGCAGGATCAAGCCGTCGCACTTGCCGGCGATGGTCATGATGCGGTTGGGCAGCGTCCGCTCGTCGATGTTGACCGAACAGACCAGGAGGTCGTAGCCGTAGCGCTGGGCGACGATCTCGATGCCGCGGTTGATCTGGTCGCCGAAGATCAGGTTCTCGGCCTCGTCGGCGAAGGTGCCGCCGTCGTCGGTGCCGTAGACCCGTCGGAAGACCACGCCCACCACGTGCTTGAGCCGGCTGCTCAGTGCCCGGGCTGCTCCGTCGGGCACGAAGCCGAGTTCGGCGATGGCCTTGAGCACGCGGTCCCGGGTGGCCGGGCGCGGGTTGTCCCGGCCGTTGAGCACCCGTGAGACCGAGGCGATGGACACCCCGGCTCGCCGCGCGACGTCGTAGATCGTCGGCGGGTTGTCGGTCTTGGAGCGTGTATCCATCGGAACCTCGTGTAAGCGCTTACTTGTTGAAGGTCGGCTTGACCGTAGGACTGCTTCCGGGGGCTGACAAGACTGTGCGGCAGCGGCGTTATCGTGCTGCGATGTTTCGTCGGCGGAGCGGTCATCGGTGCATGACTGACCGTCAAGACCTGAATGGCAGCTACACGTTGTTGTCCGCGTCCGGGTGCGACGGTGGGCGCGGGTCTGTCCGGCGATCCGGTGTGCGGGGAGGTGCAGTAAGCGCTTACGCGCTTGGGCGGAGCTAGTGTCCGCCAGGCAGCCCGCGGTGCTTGTAGCAGGCGATGGCGGTCAGCAGCAGGCCCAGGAGGACCGGCAGCAACCATGCCATCGTGCCGACCTGTCCGACCTGTTCCATCGGCACCGGACCCGACCCGTGGGCGGGTGCCGGCGTGGGCGCTGCGGCGAACGGAATGGCGAACACATGCACGTCCCGTCCAACGAGCGGGTGCTACGCAGCGTTACTGTTCCGGACGCGGTATCGCTCCATGGTGTGCAGCCTCGGCGTACCAGTAGGCGCTGGACTTGGGGGTACGCCGTTGCGTGGCGAAGTCGACGTAGACCATCCCGAATCGCTTGGAGTAGCCGTAGGCCCATTCGAAGTTGTCCATGAACGACCACTGGAAGTAGCCGCGCACCTCGATTCCGGACGAGAGGGCCCGGTGCACCGCCGCGAGGTGGTCGTGGAGGTAGGCGATCCGCTCCGGATCTCTCACCTCGCCCTCGGGCGTCGGGTAGTCGTCGCAGGCCATGCCGTTCTCGGTGATCAGCAGGGCGAGGTCGGGCCGTTCCTCGTGGACGCGGGAGAGCAGCTCGTAGAGCCCGTTGGCGTCGATGGGCCAGCCCATGGTGCTGGTGGGGCCCGCCGGCTGGTGGAAGGACACGGACTCCGCACCCGGCCACGGGGAGGCGGTACCGACTCCGTGCAGGGCGCTGGTGCTCGGCCCCTCGGCCGAAACCCAGGTCGGTGAGTAGTAGTTGATGCCGAGCGCGTCGAGCGGGGCATGGGCGGTGGCGAGGTCGCCGGGGTGGATCAGTCGCTCCCAGTCGACCAGGTGGGCGGTGTCGTGCAGCAGGTCGTCGTCGTAGCGGCCGTGGAGCATCGGCCCGAGGAAGATCCGGTTGCCCACGGCGTCGATCCGGCGCACGGCCTCGGCGTCCGCGGCGCTGTCCGTCAGCGGGTTGATCTGGTGCAGGTTCAGGCTGACCGACAGGCGCCCGTGCGGCACCGCGGCGCGCACCGCTTCGGCGGCCCGCCCGTGCCCGAGGTTCAGGTGGTGCGCGGCGCGGAGCGCGTCACCGGGATCCGAACGTCCGGGCGCGTGCACGCCGGAGCCGTAGCCGAGGAAGGCCGAGCACCACGGTTCGTTGAGCGTCGTCCAGTGCGTGACGCGGTCGCCCAGCGCCTCGGCGACGAGTGCGGCGTAGCCGCCGAAGCGCTCGGCGGTGTCCCGTGCGGGCCAGCCGCCGGCGTCCTCCAGCTCCTGGGGGAGATCCCAGTGATAGAGCGTGGCCACGGGGGTGATCCCCGCCTCCAGCAGGGAGTCCACCAGGCGCCGGTAGAAATCGAGGCCGCGCTCGACGGCCGGGCCGCGGCCGGTGGGCTGGACCCGCGGCCACGAGACGGAGAAGCGGTACGCGCCGAGGCCGAGATCCCGCATCAGGGCCACGTCGTCGCGGAAGCGGTGGTAGTGGTCCACCGCGATCGCGCCCGTGTCGCCGTGGTGCACCCTGCCGGGTGTGGCGCTGAAGGTGTCCCAGATCGAGGGGGTGCGCCCGTCCTCGTCGGCCGCGCCCTCGATCTGGTAGGCCGAGGTCGCTGCGCCCCAGAGGAAGCCGGGCGGGAAGTGGAGCAGGCCGTCGTCGGCCGGCGAGAAGCGGGTGGCGGTCGAAAGACCTGGGGGACGGAGAAACGGCGAGGCGCCGACGGAGGTCATCGCAGCAGGCTCCCGGGGTTCCGAGACGGAGGGCGGTGAGGGGACGGACGGTTGCGGGAGGCTCGGTGATCTGGGAGCGCTCCCACTTCCTGGTGTCGGAAGCCTGGATCCTGTTACGGGGAGATGTCAAGCAGTCTCGCGCCTCTTTCATCGGAAAGTTGGGAGCGCTCCCACTTTTGCGATGGGAGGCGCTAGGGTGACGGCACCGGTCACCACCGCGCGCTGGCAGGATGTCCGTGACAAGGCCGATGTCGGTGACCAGTCAGCACAAGTGACGGGGCCGGTGTCCGTGGCACGCCGGTACCGGTACCGGTGGCAGGCCAGTGCCGGCGACAAGCCGGCGACAAGCCGAGGACGCGTTCGCCGCCGCGTCACGGCGAGAGGAACGAGGGGAACGCCATGAGCAGCAGGTCCGCCGGGCGCGGCGAGGGCCGGCCCACGCTGGAGGCCGTGGCCGCGCTGGCAGGCGTGGGTCGGGGCACCGTCTCCCGCGTGGTCAACGGCGCAGTCGGGGTGAGCCCCCGGGCGCGTACGGCGGTCGAGCAGGCGATCGCCGAGCTGGGGTACGTCCCCAACCGGGCGGCACGCTCGCTCGCGACGAGTCGGGCCGACGCGATCGCCCTGATCGTTCCGGAGACGGAGACGCGGCTCGCGTCCGAGCCGTTCTTCGCCTCGATCATCCGCGGCGTGGCCAGCGAGATCTCGGACACCGAGCTGCAGCTGCTGCTGATTCTGGTCAGCACCGAGCGCGAGCGCCGTCGTCTGGCGGGCTTCCTCGACGGACGGCGGGTCGACGGGGTGCTCATGGTCTCCGTCCACGCCGACGACCCGGTCGTCGAGCTGCTGGAGCGTACGGGTCTCCCGACGGTGCTCGGCGGCCGCAGGTCCGAGCTGGAGCCGATCAGCTACGTCAACCCGGACAACCTGGGTGGCGCCTGGTCCGCGGTGCGGCATCTGCTGGGCCTCGGGCGGCGGCGGGTCGCGACGATCACCGGTCCCCTGGACATGGAGGCGTCCTGTGTCCGCCTGGAGGGGTACCGGCGGGCCCTGGCGGAGGCCGGCGTCCCGGCGGAGGCCGAGCTCGTCGCCCACGGAGACTTCTCGGAGGCGTCCGGCGAGCGGGCGATGACCGAGCTGCTGGAGCGCGAGCCCGGGGTCGACGCGGTCTTCGTCGCATCCGACCTGATGGCCGCGGGAGCGATGCGCGCCCTGCGCCGGGCGGGCCGCCGGATACCGGCGGACGTCGCGCTGGTCGGCTTCGACGACGCGCCCCTCGCCCGCCACACCGAGCCTCCGCTGACCACGGTGCGCCAGCCGAGCGAGGAGATGGGCCGGGCCATGGCCCGGCTCCTGCTGGAGGAGATCGCCGCCCCGGGCCGCAGCCACCGCCAGGTGATCCTCTCCACGGAGCTCGTCGTACGCGAGTCGGCCTGAGCCGGTCGGAGCCGGCCTCGGCCCGGCCTCGGCCTGGCCCGGCTCGGGGCGGCCGGGGCGCTGCTCGCCCGTCTCCACGCCGCCCCGGGGCAGTTTGGCCCGCCTGCCGCCTGCCGCCTGCCGCCTGCCGCCTGCCGCCTGCCGCCTGCCGCCTGCCGCCTGCCGCCTGCCGCCTGCCGCCTGCCGCCCGGCTGGCCTGCGCTCCCGCTCGGGGCGGTCCTTCGTGCACGGTCGCGTCCTGACCTGGTCCGTCGGCTCGCCCGACCGTGGCAGGCCCAGGCTGTGGCCGTCCTGTTGCGCGCGGCGGCTGCTGGGGCGTGGCCCGGTCGGCTCGTCCCTGGCGCTGTTCCGTTCGGCGGGGGCCGGTTGAGGTGGTCGCAGGTGGGCATAGGCGATGTACCGCCGGAGGTGTGCGCCGGGGGTGCCCTGGTGCGGCTCCGCGAGCCGTGATCACCCACCACACAGGACTCGTTCCTCCGGGCAGGACCCGCGAGTAGCGTGGAGGATGACGGGGCGGGCGCCGTATGTCTGCGGACGGAACGGGTGATGGCAATGCTTGCTGTGGATGTCATCCTGGGGGTGCTCGGGGCGGGCGCCGTATGGCTGGCGACAGGAGTCCGTGTCGTCCAGCAGTTCGAGCGCGGCGTCGTCTTCCGCTTCGGCCGGGTCCGCAGCGGGATCCGCGAGCCGGGTCTGACGCTGCTGCTGCCCGTGGCCGACCGGCTGCGCAAGGTCAACGTCCAGATCGTCACGATGCCGGTACCCGCGCAGGAGGGCATCACCCGCGACAACGTCACCGTCCGGGTCGACGCTGTCGTCTACTTCCGCGTCGAGGACCCGGTCCTCGCCACGGTCCAGGTGCAGAACTACACCTTCGCGATGTCCCAGGTCGCGCAGACCTCGTTGCGCTCGATCATCGGCAAGAGCGAGCTCGACGACCTGCTGACCAACCGCGAACCACTCAACCAGGGCCTGGAGCTCATGCTGGACAGTCCTGCGATGGGGTGGGGCATCCACATCGACCGGGTAGAGATCAAGGACGTCGCGCTCCCGGAGTCGATGAAGCGGTCGATGTCCCGGCAGGCCGAGGCGGAGCGTGAGCGCCGGGCCCGCATCATCACCGCCGACGGCGAGTTCCAGGCGTCGCGGAAGCTCAGCGAAGCGGCGACGATCATGTCGGACACTCCGGCGGCCCTGCAGCTCCGTCTGCTGCAGACGGTCGTCGAGGTGGCGGCGGAGAAGAACTCCACCCTCGTCCTGCCGTTCCCGGTGGAGCTGCTGCGCTTTCTTGACGGGATGACGCCCAAGCCGGACGGGAACGGTGGCGCACCGGCGAAGACCGCCACGACCGCGGCCGTTGCCGCCGCTCCCGAGGCGGCGAGTGTGGACCCGGTGCCGAGCGTGCCGGAGCTGGTGGCCGAGGCCGACGCGGAGCTGGAAGCCGGGGGTCTGCTCTTTACGGATCCCGAGGAGGAGCCGGGGGACTGAGCGGGGATCGACCGCCGACCGTTTCGGTCTGAGTGCCGCTCAAAGGCCGGAGTCCGGAAACGACTTAGGGCCCGACCGTCGAACGGTCGGGCCCTAAGTCTTCGATGGGGTGAGTGACGGGGCTCGAACCCGCGACACCTGCGACCACAACGCAGTGCTCTACCAGCTGAGCTACACCCACCATCTGTCCGCTGCGCTCTCGCGTGCTGACGGAGATAACTCTACAGGATCCGGCGGGGTGCTCACGACCAGGTTTCCTGTGGCCTGCGCGGCTCCTGCCGGGGACGATCCGGCAGGAGCCGCGACTGCTCAGGCCGACGGCTGCTCGTATCGCGCGGCGATCGCGCGGGCCGCGTCGGTGTCGGGGCCGGGCTGCGGGACGAAGACCGCCTCGCGGTAGTACTTCAACTCCGCGATGCTCTCCCGGATGTCCGCGAGCGCACGGTGGTTCCCCTGCTTCTTGGGGCTGTTGTAGTAGGCGCGCGGGTACCAGCGACGGGCCAGCTCCTTGATCGACGACACGTCGACGATCCGGTAGTGCAGATGGCCCTCGAGCGCGGGCATGTCTCGGGAGAGGAAGCCGCGGTCGGTCGCGACCGAGTTCCCGCACAGCGGAGCCTTGCCGGCCTCCGGCACGTGGGCCCGGATGTACGCGAGCACCTGGGCCTCGGCCTCGGCCAGGGTGACCCCGCCGGCCAGCTCGTCGAGCAGGCCCGAGGCGGTGTGCATCTCCCGGACCACGTCGGGCATCTGTGCGACCGCCGCGTCCGGCGGGCGGACGACGATGTCGACACCCTCACCGAGAATGTTCAGCTCGGAGTCCGTCACCAGAGCGGCGACCTCCACCAGAGCGTCTCGTTCGAGATCGAGTCCCGTCATCTCGCAGTCGATCCACACCATGCGGTCGTTCATCCGGCTCACCGTCCCGGGGCTTGTGCGCGTCCTGCTGTCGGTGTCAACCGCGAGCCCCGCCGTAGACCCCGGCGGGCGACCGGCTGACCCGTCATGGTCGATCATCATGCTTCCCGCGTGCAAGTCGACACGGCGCGGAGGCCGGGCGCGAGGCTCACGCGGAGCGCCACCTCTTCGGCCGGGAGGCTCGATTCTCGGCCGCCGCCAGCTTGCGAGCTGCGCCGGCTGGGTCTGCTGCACCCACCTTGCTGCACCCACCTTGCTGCACCCACCTTGCTGCACGCACCCTGCTGCGCGCACCGCGCAGGGCTCCGCCTGCCCGCGAGCCCCGCTCCGTGCTTCGCCCACCCCTTAGGCTTGCTCAGCCGTCGGCCGAGAGGCGGCCGGTCGATGCGCTCCGGCGGCCGACCGGGTTCGTTCGGGGAGCGTGGCGCGCGCAGTCCTGTGAGATCCCGGTCTCGCCGGAGCCGGGGAGCGATGTTGCGGCCGCGTTCCGTCCTGGACCCGGCATCGGATGTCAGGGGTCAGGACGGAACGCGTCGAACCGTGAGGGGGCACTGCTGACCTAGCGCGGACCTAGCGCCGTTCCGCGCCGCGGCGCCGCAGTGGTGACGCGGCGCCCTCGGGGTGGCTGAGAGCCTGGGCCGGGCCTGGGCGGGTGTCCTCCGTGGGGGAGGAGTGGTCCGCCGAGGCCGGACGGCTCGTGCCCGGTTGGCGGGAGCGGTTGCCGACCCGCGGTGCGGGGCGGTTGCGCCCGGGGCCGCCCTGCGGCGGCACCGTCGGCAGCGGCGCGCCGAACCCCTCGCCCCCGCCCGACACGGCCCCACCCTGCGCGGGCAACACCGTCCCGCCGCCACCGACGCCGCCCGACCCGGGCGGGACGCCACCGGGCGTGCCCGGCTCCGGTCGCCTGGATCGGAACGTGCTCCGGTACACGGCGGGCGAGACGCCCAATTGACGGCGGAAGTGACCGCGCAGCGCCACCGGCGAGCGGAAGCCGCAGCGGCGCGCGACTTCGTCGACCGAGAGCTCGGTGGTCTCCAGCAGGCGCTGCGCCTGCAGCACCCGTTGCGAGATCAGCCACTGCAGCGGCGCGCTTCCGGTCAGCGAGCGGAAGCGCCGGTCGAAGGTGCGTCGGCTCATGTAGGCGCGGGCGGCCAGCACCTCCACGTCGAACTGCTTGGAGAGGTTGTCGAGCGCCCAGGTTACGACCTCGGCCAGCGGGTCGTTGCCGATTTCCTCCGGTAAAGACCGATCGACGTAGGGAGCCTGTCCGCCGGTCCGGCGGACAGGGACGACGAGTCGGCGTGCGAGTGTGGCGGCCGCCTCCGCGCCGTGGTCGGTGCGGACGACGTGGAGGCACAGGTCGATGCCGGCGGCGGTGCCGGCACTGGTCAGCACGTCGCCCTCGTCGATGAAGAGTTCGCGCGGGTCCACCTGGATCTGCGGGTAGCGCTTGGCCAGGGTCGGCGCGTACATCCAGTGGGTGGTGGCGGGACGGCCGTCCAGGAGGCCCGCGGCGGCGAGGACGAAGGCGCCGGTGCAGAGCCCGATGATGCGGGCACCCTCGGCGTGGGCCTTGCGGAGCGCGGCCAGCGCCTCGGCGGGGGGCGTCTGTCCGGCGGACCGCCAGGCGGGGACGACGACGGTGCCGGCGCGGGCCAGGCCCTCCAGGCCGTAGGGCGCGGTCATGGTCAGGCCGCCGGTCGTCGCCAGCGGGCCGCTCTCACCCGCGCAGACCAGCAGCCGGTAGTGGGGGAGCCCGGTGTCCTGGCGGTCGATGCCGAACACGGAGAGCGGGATGGAGCTCTCGAAGATGGGCCCGCCGCTGAAGAGCAGTACGGCCACGATCTCCGGGCGGCGTCGGCCCGAGAGCTTCCGGGGGGCGATGGCGAGGCCGGTTGATCCGCTGGCGAGGCTGCCGGAACCGGTGGCGCCGATGGGGACGCCGGCGGTCGCCTCGTCCCCGGTGGCGGTATTCCTGCTGACCCTGCTCAAGGCGCTCCGGCCCCCCTCGCTGTCATGGTCGTCCCGGTCCTGTGGTTCCGCGGTGCCTGCGCACCCGTTCTTGATGGCGCCGTTCGAGCCCCCCGCTCCTCGCTCCGCTCCCATCAAGATCGAATCTACTGGCTCGGGTGATGCTGTTGCGACTAGTTCACCATCAGACGCTATGTCGACATGGCAATTTGGCGTGAAGCATTCGATCTCGAAGCGTGGCACCCATCACTCCGTCAGGGAAGGGGGCGTGGGGTGTGGTGGCCAGTTGTTGCACGGTTCCAACACAGTTGACGCCGCCCCGACGGCCCGTCGGAGCCGCCTGGGCTGCGCGTATGGCCAACCACAGGCATGTGTCCTGAAGTTGACCGAAAAGAGGCGTTCTGGAGCACAGGGGGCGCACGCCCCGCGCACAATTCCGCCCGCACTCCAGACGGTCCGGGGTGCGTGCTGCGAGCGCCGGGCCTTGGCGGTGTTCCGGCAACGTCCCCCGTGGGGGGTCCCCCCGCCGGTCGAACGCGCTCGCGGTCCGGGGGCGCGTTGACTCGGCGTCTAGGGTGAACGAATGGGAGTCGAACTCGCTGTCGGCAACGCCGCAAGCCACTGGACGGCCATGGCGGGCGCGCGCGGTTGGGAGCGGCTGGACGGGCTCGGATTCACCGCGTTCCGGGCCGACGCCGTCCACCGGGTCCTGCTGGAGGCCCGACCGGTGCCCGACCCGGGGGCGGTGCGAGCCGAGCTGGCGGCGCTGTTCCGGGCTTGGGAATCGCCCCGCGTGTGCGTGGAGGATCCGACGCAGGCCCTGGACCTGGCCGACCTCGGCTTCGAGCCGGCCTTGTCCATGCCCGTGATGGTCCGGCCGGCGGGACCCGTCACGGCGCGAGCGGGCGTGCGGCCACTTGCCGATCCGGAACTGGTGCGAGCGGGGGAGGCGTGCAGTGAGGCTGATCTCGCGGAGGCCGAGCGGGTCGTGGTCGAGGGCTTCCCGATCGGCCAGCGGCTGCCGTGGCGACGCGGTGGGCAGTTCCCGCGCAGCTACGAGGGGCTTCCGGGGCGGCGCAGCTGGCTCGCGCGGGTGGACGGTCACGCGGCCGCGGCGTGTGTGACGTACGACGACGGCGTGACGGTCGGTTTCTACTGGGTGGCCACGCTGCCCGAGTTCCGCTCGCGCGGGGCGGCCCGCGCGGTGATGCTTGCCGCGCTCGACGCGCACCCGGATCGCGCCGCTACCCTGACCGCCACGCTGCTGGGAGAGCCCCTCTACCGTCGCCTGGGCTTCACCGAGCGGGCGCTGGCCCGATGGTGGCAGTCCCCGGCGTCGTCCCCCCGCCCGCCGCGCTGAACGGCCGCCGCCCACCGGCCTTCACCCTACTTCCGCCGACCTTCGTGGTCAGCACGCCCAACCCTGGCCCTGGCCCAGCCCAGCCCTCGCCTGCCCGGACCTGCCGGACCTGCCTGGAACCGCCGGACCCGCTGGACCCGCCGGACCTGCCTAGACCAGCAGTGGGGCCTTCAGCACCTCGTCCACGGCCTGAGGAAGCCCGGTCGCCGTGATCGTCGGACGGTAGCCCAGTTCGGGCCACGGGCGGCCGTGGTCGAGCCAGACGCTTCGGAGACCGGCCACGGCCGCACCCGCGATGTCGGCCGGGGCGTGGTCGCCCACCATCCAGGTGGTGCGCGTCCAGTCGCCGCTGTCGGTCAGGGTGGGTGAGGACAGGTCGGGGCCGAGCGGGTCGGGGGAGCCGACGGTCGTGGTGGAGTCGTGCGTGCGGACCGGTCCGCCCAGTCCGCAGCGGTCGGCGGCGAGACGGAAGATCCGCGGATCGGGCTTCTCGCATTCCGCCTCCTCCGAGATCACCCAGGCGTCGACCAGGTCGTCCAGTCCGGTCCGCTCGATCTTGGCCTGCTGCTGCTTGGTCGAGCCGTTGCTCACGATCGCCAGGGTCCAGCCGGCGGCCCGGGCCTTCCGCAGGGCGGCGCGGTGGGACTCGGGACAGTTGATGAGTTCGGTCATCGTCTCCGCGTAGTCGTCGAGCAGGGACGCGAGCGAGACCTTCAGGCCGTAGCGGGCGACGGTGGCGCGCATCAGGGCCTCGCGGGGGAAGTACCCGCCGCAGTCCAGCGTGGACAGCCAGCCGAGATCCTCCACCGGCAGTGCCCGCGCTCGGAGGAAGCGCCGTGCCCAGCCACGGAAGGCCTGGTTCCGATCGATGAGGGTGTTGTCAAGATCGAAGAGGAGCAGAGGCGGCATGGCCGCATAGTTTCAGTCTGTTGGCATATGCGACAGGCAGAACGACTGCTTTTGTCCGAAAGTGAATCGAACCTCAGGGCGACCTGTCCGCGCCCGCACCGTTGCACATGGCTCGGCGCTCAGGCATGCTCCATGCACGCCCCGGGCGTGCGCATCGTCCGTTCGCGGGAACTGCGTCGCCTGTGCGCTCCGCATCTGGGCGCGAACAGAATGTCGCCGTACCCTGAAGAGAAGGGGAAAACCGGCCGCTCCTCGGCCCCACCTCGCCAAGATCGCCGCCTGTCTCCCCGCGCCCCGCCCGTGCACCACCCTCGTATCCCACCTCGCGAAACGTCCTCAAGTCATGGCCGGTTACGAGCACCGAGAGCCCCGCGACCCCGAACAGACGACGGGACCCCATCTGCCGATGCCCAGTTTTGAAGTCAAGCCACAGCGGACGCGCCCGTGCGACCCGGCGTTCCTCCACGGTGTCGTGGTCGGCTTCGACGGTTCCGTCTCCAGCGAGCGGGCGCTCGCGTACGCGGTGGGCATGGCACGGCGGTCCGGATCAGGCCTGGTGCTGGTGCACGTGGCCAACCGGTTGCCGGCGACGGTCTGGGCCGGGTGCGAGCCGCCCGTCTTCGTGGACGTGCCGGACCACCGCACCGAGGTCCTCGGCTTGGAGTTGGCGTGCGCCGACTACCTGGCCGACGTCCCCTGGCTGCTGGTGGAGCGCGGCGGGGACATCTGCCACGAACTGGAAGAGGTCGCGCGGGAGTACGCCGCGGACGCCATCGTGGTCGGTGGCTCCCACGGCTGGTTGGGCCGGCTCTTCGGCTCCGTCGCCGGACGGCTGGCGAAGCGCGCCAACCGCCCGGTCGTCGTCATTCCCTGAGGGATCGCGCCCGGCACGCACGATTCCCTGAGGGATCGCGCCCGGCACGCACGATTCCCTGAGAGATCGCGCCCGGCGCGCACGTCCCGATCGGACGTGCGCGCGTGGCCTGCGGTCAGGACGGCGGTCAGGTCAGGACGGCATGCCCAGCTCTCGCGAGATCAGCATGCGCTGGACCTCCGAGGTGCCCTCGCCGATCTCCAGGATCTTGCAGTCGCGCCAGAAGCGAGCCACCGGGAACTCGTTCATGAAGCCGTAGCCGCCGTGGATCTGCGTGGCCTCACGCGCGTTGTCGACGGCCGCCTCGGAGGAGTACAGCTTGGCGATCGCCGCCTCCTTCTTGAACGGCTCGCCCGCCACCATCCTGCTTGCCGCGTGGTACCAGGCCAGGCGGGCCAGGTGCGCCCGCGTCTCCATGTCGGCGACCTTGAACTGAATCGCCTGGTTGGCGCCGATCGGCCGGCCGAAGGCGTGCCGCTCGGCGGAGTAGCGCAGCGACTCGTCGACGCACCCCTGGGCCAGACCGGTGGCCAGGGCGGCGATGGCGATGCGCCCCTCGTCGAGAATCCGCAGGAACTGGGCGTACCCCCGGCCCGGCTGACCGAGCAGGTTGGCCGCCGGCACGCGGCAGTCGACGAAGGAGAGCTCCCGGGTGTCGGACGCGTTCCAGCCGACCTTCGAGTACTTCTTCGACACCGTGAAGCCGGGTGTCCCGGTGGGCACGATGATGCTCGAGATCGAGCGCGTAGGCGAGGTCCGGCCCGCTTCTTCGCCCGAAGGAGTGAGGGCCGTGACGGTGACCAGGCCCGTGATGTCGGTGCCGGAGTTGGTGATGAAGCACTTGGTGCCGTTGATCACCCACTCGTCGGTCTCCTGGTCGTACCGGGCCGTGGTGCGGGTGGCGCCGGCGTCCGAGCCGCCCTCCGGCTCGGTCAGGCCGAAGGCGCCCAGCATCTCGCCCGAGCAGAGCTTGGGCAGCCAGGTGCGCTTCTGCTCCTCGGTGCCGAAGAGGTGGATCGGCATGGCGCCGAGCGAGACCGCGGCCTCCAGGGTGATCGCGACGGAGGAGTCGACGCGGGCCAGCTCCTCCAGGACGAGGCCGAGGGTGAAGTAGTCGCCGCCCATGCCCCCGTACTCCTCCGGGAAGGGCAGGCCGAACAGGCCCATCCGGCCCATCTCCCGGACGATCTCGTAGGGGAACTCGTTGTGCTCGTAGTACTCGCCGATCTTGGGGGCGACCACGTCACGGGCGAACTCCCGGACCGTGCGTCGAAGTTCCTCGTGCTCGGGCTCGAGTCGGTGGTCCAACATGGTGGTCTCCTGAGGGTGGGGAGGCGGAAGAGGGGAAGCGGGCGGTCGCCGGGCGGCCTCGTGGGCGGTGGCGGCGGCCGACCGGTGGTCCCGTGAGTACGTTCGAAGGATCGTGCGGTCGAGCGGTCGAACAGGGTGGTCCGTCGGGGGCTGTCCCGCCGGGGACCGACGGTGGCGGTGGGTCAGCTCGGGCCGACGAGGGCCCGCACGGCCCGCGACGGGCTCGGGCGGCCCAGGTGGCCGGCGAGCCAGCGGCTGGTCGAGGCGAGGGAGGCGAGGTCGACCCCGGTCTCGATCCCGAGGCCGTGCAGCATCCAGACCAGGTCCTCGGTCGCGAGGTTGCCGGTGGCGCTCTTGGCGTAGGGGCAGCCCCCGAGGCCGCCCGCCGAGGCGTCCACGACCGAGACCCCGCAGCGCAGCGCGGCCAGGGTGTTGGCCAGCGCCTGCCCGTAGGTGTCGTGGAAGTGCACCGCGAGCCGCTCGGGCCCGACGCCCGCGGCGGCGAATGCGCCGAGCAACGCCTCGACCTGCCCCGGTGTGCCGGTGCCGATGGTGTCGCCCAGGCTCAACTCGGCGCAGCCCAGGTCCAGCAGGGCCTTGCCGACGGCCACGACCTGCTCGGCTGCGACCGGACCCTCCCACGGGTCGCCGAAGCACATGGAGAGGTAGCCGCGCACGGCGACGCCGGCCTCGGTGGCCCGGCGTACGACCGGCGCGAACATCTCCAGCGACTCGGCGACCGTTCGGTTCAGGTTGCGCGACGCGAAGGTCTCCGTCGCGCTGCCGAAGACCGCGATGTCGGTGGCGCCCAGGGCGAGGGCCCGGTCCAGCCCGCGCTCGTTGGGCACCAGGACCGGCAGCCGCAGCCCCGGGTACTGCTGCGGCAATCCGGCGACGCGCGGGAAGAGCTCCTCCGCATCCGCCAACTGGGGGACCCACTTGGGGTGGACGAAGCTGGTCGCCTCGACGGTGCGCAGGCCCGCCTGCGCGAGCCGGGCGATGAACTCGGCCTTGACCTCGATCGGCAGCGCGACGGACTCGTTCTGCAGGCCGTCGCGCGGGCCGACCTCGTGGATCCGCACCCGCGTGGGCAGGCCGTCCGCCCTGACGGGCGCGGGCAGGCCGAGGTCCAGCACGGTCGGCTCGGGGGACGCGTCGTGATCGGTCATCACCACTCCTCAGGATTCCGGTGCTTCGGCGGGCGCGATCACGGCGAGCAGGTCGTCCATCGCGACGGTGCCGCCCGGAACGACCTTGAGCTGCGCGACCGTGCCGTCGTGCGGTGCGGTGATGACGTGCTCCATCTTCATCGCCTCCAGCACCAGCACGGCCTGACCGCGCTTCACCTGGTCCCCGACGGAGGCCTTGACCAGCGTGACCGTGCCGGGCATGGGCGCGGTCAGGCTGCCGCCGTGGGTGCCGGCGCCACCGAGGGCGAGCTCGGCGATCGGGTCGTGGACGTGGCAGGCCCAGTTGTCTCCGTCGCGGGAGAGCCAGACGGTGCCGTCGCCGTGGGCGGCCCCCTCCACGCCGCAGACGAAGGTGCGGGTCAGTCCGTCGACGGTGACGGCCAGTCGGCCCGCACCGTCCGTCAGCCGGGCGTGGGCCTCGGCGCGGACCGTCTCGCCGTCGCCGACCCGGACATCGAACACGCCGTCGGCGCCGCGCACCGGGCGGACCAGCACCTGCACCGGCTCGGCGCCGGGGAGGCGCAGGTGGTGCCGGGCCCAGGCCGGGGTGCCGCCGATCCGCCAGCCGGTGGGCCGCGCGAACGGGTCGGTCCAGCCGGAGCCGTCCGCAGCGGGGGCGGGGGCGAGGGCCAGCTGCCGCAGCAGGGCGGCGGCCAGCAGCGGGAGGTTATCCACAGGCTGGTCGGTGCCGGCTTGGCCGATGTCGCCGGACGGGACTAGCGTCAGCTCCGGGTGGCGCTCGACCAGACCGGTGTCGAGGCGCCCCGCGACGACGTCGGGATGAGAGATGAGCCGGCGCAGGTAGCCGGCGTTGGTGACGACCCCGAGGACGACCGTCTCCGCAAGGGCGGCGCGCAGCCTGCGCAGGGCGGTGTCCCGGTCGGGGCCGTAGGCGATGACCTTGGACACCATGGGGTCGTAGCTGGTGCCGACGAACAGCCCGGAGGTCAGTCCGGAATCCACCCGGACCCCCTCCCCTTCGGGCTCCTGGAGCAGCAGGACCTGCCCTCCCGAGGGCAGGAACCCGCGGCTCGGGTCCTCGGCACAGATGCGCGCCTCGACGGCGTGTCCCGTGAGAGTGACGTCGGCCTGGGCGAACGGGAGCATCTCGCCCGAGGCCACGCGGAGTTGCCACTCCACCAGGTCCAGGCCGGTGACCAGCTCGGTCACCGGGTGCTCCACCTGGAGCCTGGTGTTCATCTCCATGAAGAAGTGGGAGGAGGGATCGGCCCCTGGGACGATGAACTCGACGGTGCCTGCGCCCGTGTAGCCGCAGGACTTCGCCGCACGCACGGCGGCCGCACCCATCTCGGCCCGCGTGGCCTCGTCGAGGAGCACGGAGGGGGCTTCCTCGATCAGCTTCTGGTGGCGCCGCTGGAGGCTGCACTCACGCTCGCCCAGGTGGACGACGTTGCCGTGCGCGTCGGCGAGGATCTGGATCTCGATGTGACGGGGGCGGTCGATCCACCGCTCCAGCAGCAGGGTGTCGTCGCCGAACGAGGTGCGGGCCTCGCGCCTCGCGGCGGCGATCTCCTCCGCCAGCCGGTCCGCCTCGCGGACCAGCCGCATGCCCTTGCCGCCGCCGCCGGCGGACGGCTTGAGCAGCACCGGGAAACCGATCTCGGCCGCGGCCGCGATCAGGGCCGCGTCGTCGAGGTCGTCGCCGCTGCTCCCGGGAACGACCGGCACGCCGGCCGCCTTGACGGCCTCCTTGGCGTTGATCTTGTCGCCCATCAGCTCGATCGCCTCGGCGGGCGGGCCGATGAAGATCAGACCGGCCTCGGCGCAGGCGCGGGCGAAGCCCGTGTTCTCGGCGAGGAAGCCGTAGCCGGGGTGGACGGCCTCGGCGCCGGCCCGCTTGGCGGCGGCGACCAGCTCGGCGCCGTCGAGGTAACTGTCGATCAGGACCGCCGTGTCGGCGGCGAGGACGTGCGGCGCTGAGGCGTCGGCGGCGCTGTGCACGGCGACGGAGCGGACACCGAGCCGCTTCAGCGTGCGGATGACCCGGACCGCGATCTCGCCGCGGTTGGCCACCAGAACACTTTCGAACATAGGCACTGGAGGTGACCTCTCGTCATGTCACATGCGGAAGACGCCGTACGGGCGCGGCTCGGGCAGGGGGGCGTTGGCACAGGCGCTCAGCGCCAGGCCGAGGACGGTCCGGGTGTCCATCGGGTCGATCACCCCGTCGTCCCACAGCCGGGCCGTCGCGTAGTAGGCGCTGCCCTGGCGCTCGTACTGCTCGCGCACCGGGCGGCGGAACTCCTCCTCCGCCTCGGCCGGCCAGTCCTCGCCGCGGGCCTCCATCTGGTCCCGGCGGACGGTCGACAGCACGGAGGCGGCCTGCTCGCCGCCCATGACGGAGATCTTGGCGTTCGGCCACATCCACAGGAACCGAGGGGAGTAGGCCCGCCCGCACATCGAGTAGTTGCCCGCGCCGTAGGAGCCGCCGACGACCACGGTCAGCTTCGGCACCCGGGTGGTGGCCACGGCGGTCACCATCTTGGCGCCGTGCTTGGCGATGCCGCCCGCCTCGTACTTCTGGCCGACCATGAAGCCGGAGATGTTCTGCAGGAAGAGCAGCGGAATGCCGCGCTGGTCGCAGAGCTCGATGAAGTGCGCGCCCTTCAGGGCCGACTCGGCGAAGAGGATGCCGTTGTTGGCGACGATGCCGACGGGGTGGCCGTGGATCCGGGCGAAGCCGGTGACCAGCGTCGTGCCGTACTCCGCCTTGAACTCGGCGAAGCGGCTGCCGTCGACGATCCGCGCGATGACCTCACGCACGTCGTAGGGGGTGCGCGAGTCGACGGGAACGGCGCCGTAGAGGCCGGCCGGGTCGACGGCGGGCTCCTCCGAGGGCTCCACGGTCCACGGGCGCGGGGCCCGCGGGCCGAGCTCGCCGACGATGCCGCGCAGGATGGAGAGCGCGTGGCCGTCGTTCTCGGCCAGGTGGTCGGTGACGCCGGAGGTCTTGGAGTGCAGCTCGCCGCCGCCCAGCTCCTCGGCGGTGACGACCTCGCCGGTCGCGGCCTTCACCAGCGGCGGACCGCCCAGGAAGATCGTCCCCTGGTTGCGGACGATGACGGCCTGGTCGCTCATGGCCGGGACGTAGGCGCCGCCGGCCGTGCAGGAGCCGAGGACGGCGGCCAGCTGCGGGATGCCGGCGGCGGAGAGCCGGGCCTGGTTGTAGAAGATCCGGCCGAAGTGGTCCCGGTCCGGGAAGACCTCGTCCTGCATGGGCAGGAAGGCGCCGCCGGAGTCCACGAGGTAGACACAGGGCAGACGGTTGTCGAGGGCGACCTCCTGGGCGCGGAGGTGCTTCTTGACCGTCATCGGGTAGTACGTGCCGCCCTTGACGGTGGCGTCGTTGGCGACGACCACCACCTCGCGGCCCGCGACCCGCCCGATGCCGGCGATCACGCCCGCCGCGGGCGCGTCCCCGCCGTACAGGCCGTCGGCCGCGAGGGGAGCGAGCTCCAGGAACGGGGAGCCGGCGTCGAGCAGCGTGTCCACGCGGTCGCGGGGCAGCAGCTTGCCGCGCGAGGTGTGGCGCTCGCGGGCGCGGGCCCCGCCGCCGGCGGCGGCCGCGGCCAGCTTGTCGCGCAGCTCGTCGGCCAGCGCCTGATGGGCCTCGGCGTTGCTCCGGTAGGAGGCCGAGGTCGGATCCGCGGAACTTTCCAGCCGCGGAGCGGCGGCCCGAGCCTGTGGGCTCGGCGGAAAGCCGGTGGGGAGTGGAGCGGGTGCCATCGCCAAGAGCTCCTTTGAGCCTGTGAACGATCGTTAACTTATATGCCTCAGGTTAACGCGGCCTAACAGCTCTGTCTACGATGGCCCAATGGTGAAGCCCTCGATTCCCTCTGATGCGCCGATCACGTCGGTGGTGGAGAACCCGCGCCGGGCCCAGATCCGGCGTGAGGCCGCCCGGCTCTTCGCCGAGCGTGGATTCCTGGGTGTCGGCGTCGACGAGATCGGCCGGGCCGTCGGGATCAGCGGCCCGGGTCTGTACCGGCACTTCGCCGGCAAGGACGCGATGCTGGCCGACCTGCTGATCGGCATCAGTGAGCGGCTGCTGGACCAGGGCCGCCGCCGGGTCGACGCGGCCACCGATCCGCGGGCCGCGCTGGAGTCACTGCTCCAGGGGCACATCGACTTCGCCCTCGACGAGAGCGCGCTGATCGTCCTGCACGACCGCGAGCTGCTCAACCTGCCGGACAAGGAGCGGCGTGAGGTGCGCAGTCTGCAGCGCCAGTACGTCGAGCTGTGGGTCGGCGTGGCGAGGGAGGTGTTCCCCGGGCTCGGCGAGGAGGCGCGCCCGGCGGTGCACGCCGTCTTCGGACTGCTGAACTCCACCCCGCACAGTGCCGCCGTCGGCCCCTCGGGCGCGGACCACCCGGCCGGCCGGGCGGCGATGGCCGCCCTCCTCCACCGCCTCGCCCTCGGCGCCCTGGGCTCCGCCGCCCAGGCCGTCCCGGAGCAGTAGCGCTGCTGAGCGGTGGCGCTGACCTGGGAGAGGCGGCCGTCAGTCGTAGAAGAACAGCTCAAGGTCCTCGATGGACCCTGGTCCCGCGAAAAAGCCCTCGGCCTTCGCGATCTCGTCCTGCGGCGGTAGCTTGCCCTCCAGGAGCTGCTCCATCCAGATCTCTCCCTGCTCGCCGACCGCGTAGATGCCGGACAGCAGCTCGGCCATGCCCGCCGGGCACGTAGGGCGGTGCCCGACGACTGGCCGGAGTTCCCACCCGCCTGCTCGGGCGGCCAGCCGGAGTACCCCGGCCCAACGGGCGATCCGCCCGATCCGCACGTGCCAGGGGTCCTCGGTGAACGGCGCCTGCCGACCGCCGCGCAGGGCGTTGGTGGCGGCCCCGATGTCCGCGATCACCTCCCGCTCCACGGGATCGCGAACCCAGCGCCCCTCCTGTGATTCCTCTATGGCCGCGGACCACCACGCCCATGCGCTGTCCAGCCGGGCTGCGAACGTCTCCATGGCGACAGGTTTCCATGAGCACCGGCGTCAGGCTGCAGGGATTCCCCCCGAGGGCCGACTGCTCAAGGACACACGCTCCACTCACGCCTTCCCGTCGCGGGCCTCGGCGTCGGTGCGGGCCTCGGCGTCGGCGTCGTACCGGGCGCGGGCGGCGTGGACCTCGGGCATGTGGGTGCGGGCCCAGGTGCTGGACGCGTCCACCAGCGACAGCATGCTGTGACCGAGCGGCGTGAGCTCGTAGTCGACCCGGACCGGGACGCCCGCCGTCACCTCCCGGTTGAGCAGGCCGTCGCGTTCGAGCGAACGGAGCGACTGCGTGAGCATCTTCTGGCTGACCCCCGCGACGAGCCGGGAGAGGTCGCTGTAACGCCGCGGACCGTCCGCGAGCGCGCGCAGCAGCAGCGCGGACCACTTGTCGCCGAGCCGGTCGAGGACCTGGCGGCCGGGGCACTCGGCGAGCCAGAGGGCGTAGTCCCGGCGCGCTTCCTCGCGCAGTTGGGCGGCGGTCTGCGTGGCCATGGCTCTCCCCGAGGTCACTAGCGCACTCCGAAGTGCGTACGTACAACTGGAAAGTATCCCCGTCGCCTCCGACGTTGGGACGAGCATGAAGCAGACAGACGCTCAGGCACCGCGCCCCGAAGAGGACTTGACCCAGCAGACGGGAGACTCCCCGGCCGGGCCGCCGGCCGCCGGAGGCGGGGCGGGCCTGCGCCTGGTGGCGCTCGCGGCGGGCTTCGTGATGGCGGCGGTCGACGCCACCGTCGTCAACGTCGCCGGACCACCGCTCCAGCACGGGCTGCGGCTGACGCTCTCCCAGCTCACCTGGGTGGTCGACGGCTACACCCTGGCGTTCGCGGCGCTGATGCTGCTCTCCGGATCGCTGGCCGATCGCTTCGGGGCCAAGCGGCTCTATCTGAGCGGCATGGCGGTCTTCCTGCTGGCCTCGCTGGCCTGTGCCGCCGCGCCCAGCGGCGGGGCCCTGGTCGCGGCCAGGCTCGTCCAGGGCCTGGGGGCGGCGCTGTCCGTGCCGACCTCGCTCACCCTGCTGACGGCCTCGTTCCCCGATCCCGGGCGACGGGCGCGGATGGTGGCGCTGTGGGCCTCGGTGGTCTCCGGGGCCATGGCACTCGGCCCGATCGTCGGCGGGGTGCTCATCAGTGCCTGGGGCTGGCGCAGCATCTTCCTGCTGAACCTGCCCGTCGGGGTCGCCGGCCTGGTGCTGGCAGCCCGGCTGCTGCCGCAGTTGCCAGGGCGCGTGGCGCGACCGGCCTGGGGCGGGCACACGGCCGGGGCGGCGACGCTGGCACTGCTCTGCTTCGTCCTGATCCAGGGCCCCGTCCTCGGGTGGGGATCCCCGCGCATCGTGACCGCCGCCGTGGGCTTCGTGCTCGCGGGCTTGGGCTTCGTGCGGCACCTGAGCCGGTCGAGTGTGCCCGTGCTGCCGGCCTCGCTCTTCCGTGACGCCACCTTCACCAGCGCCAACATGATCGGCTTCCTCCTGAACGCGGGTGCGTACGGCGGGCTCTACCTGCTGGGCCTGTTCGTCCAGGCCGCCCGCGGCGCCGACGCGCTGCACGCCGGACTGGACCTGATCCCCGCCACCGGCGTCTTCGTGATCGGCAACCTCTCCACGGCGCGGCTCCTGCCCAGGGTGGGCGCGCGCCGCCTGGTCATGGCAGGCATCGCGACAGCCGGCGTCGCCTCGCTGCTGTCGAGCCTCGTCACGCCGGGCATGCCCTATGCGCTGCTGGCCGGGCTGGTGGCGCTGGGCAACCTCGGCATCGGGCTGGCCGTGCCCGCGGTCATGGCCGCCCTGGTCAACGCGGCCGGCGCGGAGCGGGCCAATCCGGCCGCGGCGACGATGAACGCCACCCGCCAGGTCGGGACGCTGGTCGGCGTCGCGCTGACGGCGATCGTGCTCGCAGCCTCGGGGAGCCACTGGTACACGGCGGCGTCCTGGTACTTCGCGATCGTCGGGGTCGCGTTCCTCGCGGGGCTGGGCCTTGCCGCCCGGTTCCTGCGACCGGGCTGAGGCCCGTGTCGGTCCGGAGACCTACGACCATCGCGGGCCCCACCCAGGACCGTCGCCCGGTGTGCCCGGGGAACACCGGGCGGCACTGTGGTGCTGACCCCAGTGGCAGCAGAGGGCGGGAGGACGCACGATGGCGAAGCACGAGCTGTTGGAGCTGGTCGCGAGGTCGCGCACCGGAGCGGTGGTCACGCTCAAGCGGGACGGCAGGCCGCAGTTGTCCAATGTCAGCATCACCTTCGAGCCCGGCGACGGTCCGGACGGCGGCGGTGGGCTGATCCGGTTCTCCACCACGGCGGACCGCGCCAAGGTGGCGAACCTGCGTCGGGACGCCCGGGTGAGTCTCTACGTGACCCGCCCCGACTTCGGCGGCTATGCCGTCGTGGAGGGCACGGCCCGGCTGACTCCGGTCGCCGCCGCGCCGGGCGACGCCACCGCCGACGAGCTGGTCGAGGTCTACCGGCGGATCGCGGGCGAGCATCCCGACTGGGACGAGTACCGGGCGGCCATGGTCGCCGACCGCCGGCTCGTCGTGCGCATCCCGGTCGAGCGGGTCTACGGCTGGGGCGGATGGTGACCGGGGTCGGTAAGGGCAGTGGTAAGGCCCAAATCCGGCATGGACAGCTGACCATCGAGAAGATTAGTATCGCTAAATATGTCTCAGGCTCATAAGTCTCCGGGGGAAGTCGCAGCCCCCTCCGCCGGTCCGGACGCTCCGCGTCAGGCCGGGTGGGTGCGTCGGCTGAGCGGCTATGCCTGGCGCTACCGCACCAACGTGCTGCTGTCCTTCGGCGCCTCGCTCATCGGCATGGCGATCAGTGCCCTGGTGCCGCTGATCCCGCGGCACATCATCGACGACGTGATCACCACCCACCGCAGCTCGCTCGCCCCGTGGGCGATCGCGCTGGTCGGGGCCGCGGTGCTGGTCTTCCTGCTGACGCTGGTCCGCCGCTACTGGGGCGGGCGCCTGTCCATGGACGTCCAGCACGACATGCGGCAGGACCTCTTCGACTCGCTGACCAGGCTGGACGGGATCAAGCAGGACGGGCTCGACACCGGCCAGGTCGTCGGCCGCGCCACGTCCGACCTTCAGATGATCGTCGGCATGCTCAACATGCTGCCGATGATGACCGGCAACATCCTGATGTTCCTGCTGTCCATCGTCGTGATGCTCTTCCTGTCGCCCCTGCTCACCCTGATCGCGCTGGCGATGGCCCCCGCGCTGTGGTGGTTCGCCTCACTGAGCCGCAAGCGGCTCTTCCCGGCGACCTGGTCGGCCCAGCAGGAGTCCGGCCGGGTGGCCGGCGTCGTCGACGGCGCGGTCTCCGGTGTCCGCGTGGTCAAGGGCTTCGGCCAGGAGGAGCAGGAACTGGCCCGGCTGGAGTCCGCCAGCCGACGCCTCTACTCCAAGCGGCTGCGCGGCATCCGGCTCAGCGCCCGGTACAGCCCGGCCATGCAGGCCATCCCGGCGCTCGCCCAGGTGGCGGTGCTGGCCCTCGGCGGCTGGCTCGCCGTGAAGGGTCAGGTCACCCTCGGCACCTTCGTGGCGTTCTCCACCTATGTCGCCCAGATGACCGGCCCGGTCCGCATGCTGACCATGCTGCTGACCGTCGGGCAACAGGCCCGTGCCAGCGTCGAGCGCGTGTTCCAGCTGATCGACGAGCGTCCGGTGATCAAGGAGCGCGCCTCCGCGATCGACCTGGAGCTCGACGAGCTCGACGAGTTCGAGGCGCTTGACCATCCGTACCGGCCCGCCGTCTCCTTCGAGGACGTCGACTTCTCCTACCCCACCTCCGTCGAGCCGGTCCTGCGTGGACTGAACCTCACCCTCGGTGCCGGTGAGACGGTCGCGCTCGTCGGGGCCTCCGGCTCCGGCAAGTCGACGGTCGGCATGCTGGTGCCGCGCTTCTACGACGCCACCAGCGGGACCGTCCGCGTCCACGGGCACGATGTCCGGGACCTCACGCTCCGCTCGCTGCGTGCCGCCATCGGCATCGTCCCGGAGGACAGCTTCCTGTTCTCCGAGTCGGTCCGCACCAACATCGCCTACGGGCGGCCCGAGGCGACCGAGGACGAGGTCGTGGCCGCGGCCCGCGCCGCGCAGGCCGACGGGTTCATCCGCGAGCTGCCCGACGGCTACGACACCGTCGTCGGCGAGCAGGGGCTGACCCTCTCCGGTGGTCAGCGGCAGCGCGTCGCGTTGGCCCGCGCGATCCTGGCCGACCCGCACATCCTGCTGCTCGACGACGCCACCTCGGCGGTCGACGCCCAGGTGGAGGCGGAGATCCACGAGGCCCTGCGCGCGGTCATGGCCGGCCGCACCACCCTGCTGGTCGCACACCGTCGCTCCACGCTGCAGCTCGCCGACCGGATCGGGGTCCTGGACGGCGGCCGTCTCGTCGACATCGGCACCCACGAGGAGCTGGACGCGCGCTGTCCGCTCTACCGCTCGCTGCTCACGGACCCGGACGCGATGGCGGGCGACATCCGCCAGGCCGATCCGGCGGCCCAGATCCTCACCGACTCGCTGCTCGCCGCCGAACTGGAGGACGTAGCACACGCCACCCGCCCGGACGGCGTGCACGGTCTGGACGGCGTGCACGACGGCGCCGAGGTCGCCGAGGTCGCGGTCGGCGAGGCGGTCCTGGCGTCGTTGCCGCAGGAGCGGGTGACCGCCTTGGCCCCCGGCGGCTCGGGGAGCACGGGCGGTGTGACGCCGGAGCTGTGGGACCGCGAGCGCCACCCCGAGCCCGACCCGGACGCACCGCCGACCGCCAACCGCTCCGCCGCTGCCGCCGCGGGCGGGCATCCCGGAGGGCCCGGCGGCATGCACTCCGCGATGGGCTCCATGGCCGCCACGCCCGAGCTGCTGGCCAAGGTGGCCGCGCTGCCTCCGGCGAACGAGACCCCGGCGATCCCGCTGGACGAGGCCCGTCGGCCCGACCCCGAGTTCAACGTCCGTCGCATGCTGGCCCCGTTCAAGTGGCCGCTGATGCTCGCCCTGCTGCTGGTCGGCCTCGACGCGGTGGCCTCGCTGGTCCTGCCGATCCTGATCCGGCACGGCATCGACGACGGCGTCAGCAAGGCCGCGGGCGGCGCGGTCGCGGTCGTCTCGCTGATCGCGCTGGCGGTCGTCGTCGCCGACTGGGGCGTGCAGACCGCCGAGACACAGGTCAGCGGCCGCACCGGCGAGCGTGTGCTGTACGGGCTGCGGGTGAAGATCTTCGCGCACCTGCAGCGGCTCGGGCTGGACTACTACGAGCGCGAGCTCGGCGGCCGGATCATGACCCGCATGACGACGGACGTCGACGCCCTGACGTCCTTCCTGCAGACCGGTGTCGTCACGGCCGTGGTCAGCCTGCTGACCTTCTTCGGCATCTTCGTGGTGCTGCTGGTCCTCGATGCGGGCCTGGCCCTCTACGTCTTCGCCGTGCTGCCGGTGCTGATCGTCGCGACGCTGATCTTCCGGTCGAAGTCGTCGAAGATCTACCAGCTCGGCCGGGAGAAGGTCAGCACGGTCAACGCGGACCTCCAGGAGAACGTCGCGGGTATGCGGATCGTGCAGGCCTTCCTGCGCGAGGACCACAACCGCAGCCGGTTCGCCCAGCGCAGCGACGACTACCGCCGCACCCGCGTCCGCGCGCAGCTGTACATATCGATCTACTTCCCGTTCGTGCAGCTGCTGTCCAGCGTCGCGGCGGCGCTGGTGCTGATCGTCGGCGCGGACCGGGTCAACGCGGGCACGCTGACGACCGGTGCGCTGGTGGCCTACCTGCTCTACATCGACCTGTTCTTCTCGCCGGTGCAGCAGTTGTCCCAGGTCTTCGACGGCTACCAGCAGGCGGCCGTCGGCCTCTCCCGGATCCGGGAGCTGCTCCGCACCCCGACCTCCACGCCGCAGGCCGCGCACCCGGAGACGGTCGGCCGTCTGGGTGGGGAGATCCACTTCGACGATGTCCACTTCGCCTACAACGCCCTGCCGTCGACGGCCGCCCTGACCCTCGAACCGACGACAGCACCCTCGACGACAGCACTGACGTCGACAGCACCGACGTCGACAGCACCGGCGACGGCAGTCGCTGCCGCCGGCATCGCTCGGGCGCGCAAGCCCGAGGTGATCACCGGCGTCGACCTGCGCATACCCGCGGGCCAGACGGTCGCCCTGGTGGGTGAGACCGGCGCCGGCAAGTCGACGCTCGTCAAGCTGCTGGCCCGGTTCTACGACGTCACCGGCGGTGCCGTCCGGGTCGACGGCCGGGATGTGCGTGAGCTGGACCTGGCCGGTTTCCGGCACCGGCTGGGCGTGGTCCCCCAGGAGGCGTACCTGTTCGCGGGCACCGTCCGTGACGCGATCGCGTACGGCCGTCCCGAGGCGAGTGACGCCGAGGTCGAGGCGGCGGCACGGTCCGTCGGCGCGCACGAGATGATCGCGCGTCTGGACGGCGGCTACCTCCACCGCGTCAGCGAGCGCGGGAGGAACCTGTCCGCCGGGCAGCGCCAGCTCATCGCCCTGGCCCGGGCGGAGCTGGTCGACCCGGACCTGCTTTTGCTCGACGAGGCGACGGCCGCGCTCGACCTGGCCACCGAGGCCGCTGTGAACCGGGCCGCCGACCGGTTGGCCCGGCACGGCGGCAAGCGCCGGACCACACTGGTGATCGCGCACCGGCTCACCACGGCGGCACGCGCCGACCGGGTGGTGGTCATGGACCACGGCCGCGTCGTCGAGGACGGTACCCACGCCGAGCTGCTGGCCGCGGACGGTGCGTATGCCCGCCTGTGGCGGGCGTTCGTGGGGGAGGAGGAGACGGCGTCCGTCGGCTGACACCGACGCCGACCCCGCTCCCGCTTCGGCACCACCATCGGCGCCGGTCCGTCGCTGCCCCCAGGCAGCATCCGGGCCGGCGCCGCGGCGTTGCCCGCCTCGGCTCTCGCGGGTCAGCCGGCTGCGCGAGCTGCGCGAGCTGCGCGAGCTGCCGACGCGGGCCGAGGCGGTCTGACGCGGTCTGACCTGTTGGGGAATGTCCGGTTGTCGGCGGTTCAGTGACCCGACGACAACCGGACACCTGTGCGTCTCGTGGCTCAAGCGCATCTGTCGTATCACCTTCCGCTTTGATAGACAGTCCTTGCGCACCACTCGACGGCACCGCGGCACCGGGGTAGGGCGCGACCGCACCACCGTCCTGTCCCCAGCTTCTGTCGAGGCAGCCGTGCTCGCTCTGGTCGCCCTGTTCTGTGCCGGCTACCTGGCCCCCTACCTGCTGCCGACCCTGGTCGGCCGCCTCGGGACGGACTTCGGTCTGACGCCGACCCAGGCCGGTGGCGTGGGCAGCGCGCTGCTGCTGGCCTCGGCCCTGGCCGGGATCGGGCTGACCGGCCGGATCTCCCGGCTCGGCCCGGACCGGACCGCACGCTGCGCTCTCGCCGTCGTGGGAATGGGCTTCGGGCTGGCCGCGGTCACGCACTCCTTGCCGCTGCTGCTGACCGGCTGCGTCCTCGGCGGGGCGGGCTCGGGGGCGTCGACGGCCGTCGCCGCCTCGGTGCTGGCCAAGCGACCCGATCCGCACCGGGTCTTCGTCGTCGGACTGCTGGTCACCTCGGCGCTCGCGGCGGCCATCTTCCTGGCGCTGCCGCACCTCGGCACCGGACACGGTCTCGCCTTCGCCTCGATCGCGGTGACCGGCGCCCTGGCCCTGCCCACGGCGTCCCGTCTGCCCGGGCGCGGGCGTGGGCGCACGCCGCGGGCCGGCGGCGACGACACCCGGACCGAGCGCCCACCGCTGCCCCGGCGCGGGGCCGGGATCACGCTGGCCGTCTGTCTGATGTTCTGGTCGTTGACGCAGAACGCCCTGTGGGGTGTGAGCGGCCGGATCGGTCTGGACCGCGCGGGGCTGACCGAGGCCGTCCTCGGCGTGGTGCTGGCCGCGGCGCTCGGCGCAGGGCTGGTCGGAACCGTCGGAGCGGGCCTGGTCGGTTCGCGTTTCGGCACGGCACTGCCCATCGGGGCCGGCACGCTGGCGATCGCCGCCTGCGTCGCGCTGACGGGCGGAGCCCACCAGGAGGCGCCGTTCGCCTTCGGCGAGATCGCCTGGAACGCGGTCTACCCGTTTGTGCTCAGCTATCTGCTCGGCCTCGCCGCGACGCTCGACCGCGAGGGCCGCTGGGGCGTTCTGGCGGGTGCCTCCTCCTCCATCGGCGTCGCCTGCGGTCCGCTGGCCGGGACCTTGCTGGTCAGCGCGGCCGGATATCCGGCGATGGGTCTCACACTGGCCGCGATCCTGCTCGCCGTGACGGGCCCACTGGTGCGGGTCGCGCGCAACAGCGCGAAGGAGAGCCGCACGGCGGCCGCCGAGTCCGCGGGCGACACCTCGACGGCGACGGTCCTCCCGTCCGCTGCCAGGACCGCGGACTCGCCCGACGCGGCCGCCGGCGCCCCCGACGCGGCGGGCGCTGCCGCCTGAGGACGGCCCGGCGACGGCCCGGCGACGGCCCGGCGGATCGGGGCGCACTGCCCGAAGCGGTCACCCCCGCGTCTCCGGTCGACGGCCGGGCGGGTCGTGTCCGGCGGCACGGGCCAGCAGGGTCGGGCCCGGGCGGAGCCTGTCCGTGGGCATGGCCGAGCGCCCACAGGGGAGCCGTGCCCAGGGAAGGCGTGCCGGGCCTCACTCGGGCAGTTGCAGGACCTCGACGCGGCGGCGGCCCGGGCCCGGCGCGGGGGCGGCGAAGGCGGCTTCGGACGAGCGCGGGGGGATGACCTTCTCGGCCGCGTCGACGCGGGCGGTCACCGCGCGCCACCACAGGGCGAAGGGGATGCCGTCGTTCTCCTCCTCGACGCGGAGCCGGGCCGACTCCTCCCAGACGATCCGCTGGACGGTCCATTCCGCGCGCAGACGCAGCAGCTCGCGGTCGAGGTCGGGAGCCCCGAAGTGCTCGGGGGAGACGAAGTCCGCAGGCGCGGCGGGTGGCGTTCCGTCCCAGCGGAAGACGGTGAGCTCGACCAGGCCGGGGGTGCGTTCCGGGTCCAGTTCGCGCAGCGACCAGCCCCAGACCGGTTCGGTGCCCCGCCCGGCGAGGGCGGACCTGATCTCGACCCACCGGCGGGCGGTGGACTGGGAGTCGAGGCGGCGCTGGATCTCGCAGTGGATCGGCCAGTAGGTGGTGGTGGCCGCGCGCACCGCGTCGGCGTAGTCGGCGGCCGCGGACCGGACGGCGCTCTCGGCGTCGCGTGCGGCGCGGCGCCGCGCGCCGGGCAGGATCCGGGAGGCGGCCCGCTGGGCCCGGCGTTCGGCCAGGGCGAGCCCTCGACCGGCGTCCGAGACGGCGGCCAGGTAAGCGGAGGCGGCCCCGCGCCAGGCGTCCCACTCCACGCGGTCGACGGGGATCAGGCCGGCCACCTCGTCGGCGTCCCGCGCCGGGGCCCCGGCCTTGTCGGCAGGCGGGTCGCCCGCGCGCTGATCCTCCTCGCGCGTGTCGTGCCCGCGTGCCTGCCGGTCCCCGCCGACGACCGCTTCGGCGACCGCGCCCGCCTCCGTCAGTGCGAGCATGCGTGGTTCGTCGACCGGGGCCCCGTTCCGGGCCGGGGTCTCCAGCAGTGTCACCAGCACCCAGAGATCACCGATCATCCCGCCACCCGTCCGGTCGCCGTCCTCCGCAGTGAACTACCCACGGACCTCGATCGATAGGCCACGGGTCCGCCGTGGCCGGTGGCCTGGGCGGACCCATGGGGTGGGGAGGTGCGGCGGACGTCCGGCCGCGGCGGTCAGTGCCCGGAGGAGGAGGGCCACTCCGCGCGCCGCAGGGCGGGGCCGGCCGTGGCGCGGAGGGCGGCCAGGGCGAGGGCGACGGCCAGGACCAGCAGGGTGCCGGTGCCGCCGAGGGCGGCGAGCAGCAGGCCGGTGACGCCGGTGCCGAGCGGGATGCCGAGGCCGATCACCGTCATCGTCGCGGAGATGGCCCGGCCCCGCTGGGCGTCCGGGATCTGGCGGAAGATCAGGACGTCGAGCAGCACGCTCAGGGCGGGGATGCCGAGCATGCCGACGAGGAGCAGCGCGCTGGTCGCCCACGGGCCGCGGGCCACGGCGAGGGAGGCGATCACCACCGCGTCCAGGGCGACGATGCCGATCAGCAGTGTGCCGGGACGGAAGCGGCGGTGCAGGAAGCCGACCAGGGCGGCGCCGACGAGACCGCCGACGGCCGAACCGGCGAGCGCGAGCCCGATGGCCCAGGCGGGGACGGACTGCTCGTGCAGCCGGTAGATGACGCAGAGGGTGATCGGGGCGCCGCACGCGTTCAGCGCGGTGACCAGCAGCAGGGCCAGGCGCAGGGTGGGCGTCCGCCACAGGGTGCGGATGCCGTCGAAGACGGTGCGCATCGAGGCGCCGGGGTCGGTGGCCGTGGGCTGCTGCGGGCGCACGATCAGGGCACAGACCAGGGAGATCGCGAAGCCGACGGCACTGAACAGGAACGGCACCGCGCGGCCGAGCCCGTAGAGGAAGCCGCCCAGCGGCGGTCCGGCCAGTTCGGCGAGGCCGACGCGGAGTTCGTCCTGGGTGAGCGCCGCGGTCAGCTGCTCGGGCGGGACCACCGCGCGGACCAGCAGCATGCGCGCGGCGCCGCCCAGCGGCTGTGCCGCGCCCAGGGCGATGGCGACCAGCAGCAGGTGAGCGAGAATCAGCGAGCCGAGAAGACCCGCGAGGACGACGGAGCCGGCGGCGGCGACCCGGAGCGACTCGGCGGCGATCAGGACCTTGCGGCGGTCGTAGCGGTCGAGCAGGACGCCGGCGGGCAGACCGCACAGCACCGTCGCGGCGGCCTGGAACACCCCGAACAGGCCCGCCCAGGCGGGGGAGCCGGTGAGCGCGAGGATGACCAGCGGGTAGGCGACGTCCGCCGCGGTGACGCCGGTCAGGGCGGAGGCGGAGCCGAGCCAGAGCAGCTGGAAGCGCCAGTTGCGGCGCAGCGGCGGCAATGCCGGCAGGGGCGTCGCCGCGGCGCCCTCGTGTGCGCCGGTGATCGTCTGTGCGGTCATGGCAGGCTCCCCGTTCGTCCAGGTCCACGGAATGGCGTGAACATTCGCGTTGTCGTTCACGTTCACGATAGCGTGAATGATTGCGCATTGGTGAGCGCCTGGCAAGATGGGGGCATGGACGAGGTTCAGGACGTGCGCATCGTGGAGGACGTCGAGACGCTCAAGGCGCTCTCGGACCCCCTCCGGCTCGGCATCCTCCAGGCGATGGGCGGCCCGGCCGACGGCCGCACCTGGACGGCCAAGGAGCTCGCGCGCGAGCTCGGGGAGCCGCAGACCAAGCTCTACCGGCACCTCAAGCACCTGGAGGAGGCCGGACTGATCCTGGTCGCCGAGACCCGTCTGGTCTCCGGGATCGTGGAGCAGCGCTACGCGCCGGCCCAGCGCAGCATCCAGTTGAGCCGGGGTTTCCTTGCCGCCACCGCGGCGGGCGAGGAGGAGGTGCGCGACGTGGCGTTCGGCCTCGTCCGGTCGGCCCTGGCGTCCTTCGAGACGGAGCTGGCCGCGGCCCTGCGGGCCGGCCGGATCCGTCTGGACGACGAGGACGAGGTCCGTCGGCCCGTGGTGATGGTCGCCGACTTCCGGCTCCCCGCGGACCGCGCGCGCCACTACCAGGAGCGCCTGCGGCAGCTCGTCGAGGAAATCGGCGACGAACCCGCCGATCCGGAGGGAGTTCCCCTGCATGCGCTGCTCGCCATGTACCGCCCGGACGAGTGACGGTGGGAGGATCAGCCTCTGACGATCCGTGGGCTCGTGCAGTGTGGCTGATCGGGGAGATGGACGGACTTGCCGATGAGATGCTTGGCCTCTTGTGGCGTGGGCGGCGGCTCGGTGGAGGGGAAGGCCAAGTGACGGGGCGTCGGCGGGCGGTGCTCGCGCAGCAGTACACCGAGGTGGCCGAGGACGCGGAGCAGCGCCTGGACGAGTTGCTCGACCTGGCCGCCGAGCCCTCGCCTGCCGTCGACTTCGACGCGCTGCGGCGGGACTACAGCCCGCGTCCGCTTCCGTCGGCGGCCGTCTCGGAGCCGCCGCGCTGGGCCGACTACGAGCCGGAGCCTGGCCAGCTGTCGGCCGGCCGCTCCGGGCAGCCCCTGCTCGACCCCGCCTACCAGCAGCGACTCGCCTCCGCCCGGCTGGCCCACCAGCGCGCCCTGCGCGAGTACCGCGAGCAGGAACGGACGCTCCGCGACCGGGCCGAGGAGGTCCGCCTCGCCTACGAGCGCGAGGAACGCGACCGTGCCGACGCGGTGCGTGCCTACAACGAGCGCCTGGTCGAGTACCGCCGCGCCTACGAGGACGGCGAACCCGCCGCGGTCGAGTCCGTCCTCGAACGCGCGCTGGCCGCGTCGGGCCGGCTCCCCGGCCTCGAAGTGCCCGCGCGCGTCGGCTACCGTCCGCTGACCCGCACCGCGGTGATCGACCTGGTGCTGCCCGGCGTCGGTGTCGTCCCGCCCGCGCTCGCCTTCCGCGTCTCGCCGGACGAGTCCGACGGCGGCGTCGAACCGATCCCGCGCCCGCGCGAGGAGTGCGTGCGGCGCTACCTGCTGCTCGTCGCCCGCGTGGCGCTGCGCGCGCTGGACGCCGTCCTCGCCGCGGACACCGAGTCGCACCTCGACGGTGTCGTCCTGAACGGCCGCGTCGTCACCGCGGAGGCGGGCGAGACGACCCTGCTCAGCATCGACGCGCGCCGCGGCGACCTCTACGCCCGCACGCTGCTGCCCGCGGAGCACGCGGACGCCTCGGCCCGGCTCCGCGAGCTGCCCTGCCGGATCACCGACGACCCCTACGGCCCCGCGCCGGTCACCCCCTTCGGCGTCAGCAGCCCGACGGCGCCGCTGCCCGAGGAGCTCTCGCCCGGCGAGTTCTCCGGTCTCGCGGTGGAGCTCTTCGCCGCGATGGGCCTGCCGGACTGGGACGCCCGCCTCGTCGGCCGCGACGGCCTGCTGGCCATCGCCCACGGCGACGGTGCGACCTTTGCCGAGCAGCCGCACGTGGTCTGCCTGGCCCGCAGGCCCGCCGTGGTCGGCGCGGAGGCGGTGCGCAACGTCGCGGAGGTGATGGAGGAGGAGGCGGCACACGCCGGTGTCTGGGCCACGACCGGCAGTTTCCATCCGCAGGCGGTCCTGGCCGCGGCGGACTGCGCGGGGCTCCGCCTCATCGACGGCGGAGAGCTGCGCGCGCTGATCCGCGAGCACCTCGGCGCCGAACTCGGCGGCTGACGGGTCGTTGCACCTTTCCCGGGCGGCGTGGCCGGCGGCAGGGGCGCGGGGCTCCGCCGATGTGCGGCTCCTCTCCCAGTCTTCGGCCGGGAGGTGTCCTCTCCGGCGTGCGGTCGGATCCCGAGCGAGCAGGGCCGTTCGCCTCGGGTGGGTTTCCCGCGCAGTTCCTCGCGCCCCTGGGCTGGAGCGGTGTCACCCTTGGGGCATGGGCTTCCCTTTCTTGGATCGGTGGCGGGCGCGCAGGGATGACGCGGAGGCGTTGGCCGCGCTGTATCCCGGGGGAGTGGACGACCCGGGGACCCTCGCCGAGTTGCTCGGCGAGTGCGCGTTGTTGCGCGGCCGCGCCGCGGACGCGGGACTGGAGCTGGACGACAGCCCGCAGTCGCTCTCCGCACTGGACCAGCTGCCGCCGCTGTGGCGGGAGGAAGCACGGGTCGACGCGCAGGAGGCCGCGGAGCTGGGGCACGACGCCGGGCTCTACCTCGGCACCGTCATCGTCGCCGCCGTCTCCGGCGCCACCTGGGAGCTGCTGCGGGACGGGCGTCCGTTCGTCCGGCTGGGGAGCGGACGCGAGCTCGACGTGACGGCGGCCGGACGCGACTGGGCCGCGCAGGGGGCGCCCTCGCTGTGGCAGGTGTACTCGGAGGCCGACGAGGGCTGACCAGGACCGGGACCGGCGACGCGAGTCGCCCGTGCGGAGTAGTCGGCGCGCGGGCCGGCGGGCCGTCCCTGAGGATGGTGCCCAGGGCGCCGAGGGTGGGCCCGCAGGAGGGCGGCGGCGACTGGGCAGGGCGCCGCCGCCCTCGCTCGTCTCCTACAGAAGGCGAGAGGGCTGATGCCGGTACTGGTGGCCGCAGGAGCCTTCGTGATGACGCTCCTCGGCGGGTTCGTCGCCGGCCGGTTCGGGGACCGCAGGCATCTGCTGCTCGGTCTCGCCGCCGGACTGATGCTCGGCGTCGTGTCGTTCGACCTGCTCCCGGAGGCGCTGGAGGCGGCGGGGACGCACCTGTGGGGAGTGCCGCAGGCTCTGCTGATGTTCGTGCTCGGCTTTCTCGTACTGCACATCGCCGAGCGGTCCGTCGCGATCCACCGCGCGCACGAAGGCGAGTACGCGGCCCACGAGCACGTCGGCCTGCCGCACGCGCACGCCGGGCGCGCGCACGGTGTGGCGGGAGGGCCCGGACCTGACGGCGCGTCGCAGAAGCTGGGCATCGCCGCGGCGGCCGGACTGTGTGTGCACAGCGTCATGGACGGCTTCGCGATCGGCGCGGCCTTCCAGGTCGGCAACTCCTTCGGCGCGGTCGTGGCCGTCGCCGTGCTGGCCCACGACTTCGCCGACGGCTACAACACCTACACGATCACCCGCCTCTACGGGAACGACCGGCGCCGCGCGCTGATCCTGCTGGCGCTGGACGCGATCGCCCCGGTCGCGGGCGCGGCCGTCACGCTCGCGTTCACCATCCCCGAGCACGTGGTCGGGCTCTACCTCGGCTTCTTCGGCGGCTTCCTGATGTACCTGGCGACCTCGGACATCCTCCCCGAGGCGCACAGCCCCCACCCCTCCCGCAGCACGCTGCTGTGCACCGTGGCCGGGGCCGGTTTCATGTGGCTGGTGATCGGGCTGGCCACCAACTGAGCCGCGGCTCCTCGCCGCTCGGCCCCGCCGCTCAGCCTCGCCGCTCGGCCCCGCCGCTCAGCCCCGCTGCGCGACCACCGACGGCTCGGGCGCGGCGGTGCGCTCGGGCCAGTGGCGGCGCAGCGCCTCCAGGGCGGCGATGATCGCCGGGCGCCGGGAGGCGTGCTCCCGCCAGAGCACGGAGACCCGCCGGGTCGGTTCCGGCGCTATCGGCCGGGCCACCACGTCCGGGGGCAGCGGGGCGCGGCCGAGCCGCGGCACCAGCCCGAGGCAGAGGCCCGCGCCGATCAGGGCGATCTGCGTGTCGAACTCGCTCGCCTGGAAGCGGATGTCCGGCTCCTCGCCGGCCTCCCGCAGGGTGCGGATCAGCCAGTCGTGGCAGATGGTCCCGGCGGGGGTGTTCGCCCAGCGCTGGCCCAGCAGGTCGGTCACGCTCAGCACCTCGCGCGCGGCCAGGGGGTGGCCGGCGGGCAGGACCGCGTCGACGACGTCCACGCCCAGATGCCGCCGGGCGACCCCCTCCGGTGTGGCGAGCGGGGTGTTGGGCCAGTCCTGGACCACGGCGAGGTCGATCTCGCCCCGGGCGACGAGATCGGCCATCTGGTACGGGTCGCTCTCCAGCACCCGCAGTTCCAGGTCCGGGTAGCGGTCGGTCAGGTCCGCGAGGACGGCGGGCAGCAGGCCGCGGGCGGCGGTGGCGAAGGCCGCGAGGGAGAGCCGTCCGGTCACCTGCCCGCGCCGGGCCTCGAGGCCGACCTCGGCCTGCTCCACCATGGCGAGGACGGTCTGCGCCGTGCGGGCCAGTTCCTGGGCGGCGTCGGTCAGCACGACACCGCGACCGCGCTTCTCCAGCAGGGCGGTCCTGGTCTCCCGCTCCAGCTTGCTGATCTGCTGGGATACGGCGGACGGCGTGTAGCCCAGGGCGGCCGCCGCGCGACCGACCGAGCCGTGCACGGCCACGGCGTGCAGTGCGCGGAGACGTCCCAGATCCATCATGCACGCAGCGTACGACTCCGGGCCGGTCCCGGGGCGACCCCGTCGGGCGGGCTCAGCCCCGGGACACGGCCGCGCGGTAGACGGCGGCGGCCGCCGGACCGAAGTAGGAGGAGTAGGAGACGTCGGTCGAGTCGCCGCCCTGCTCGTAGCCGCCGATGACGCCGGCGACGGCTCCGCGGCCGCGGGCGCCGGGGGAGGTGCCGAGCAGCAGCGGTGCGCCGCTGGTGCCGCCGGACAGGCCCGGGCAGTCGAACTCGAACTGGTGGGCGCTGAAGCGCCGCAGGTGTGCCGAGCAGAAGACGGGCAGGTCCGAGCGGCTCGGGTAGCCGACGGCCACGGCCGCGGAGCCGGGTGCGGGGTTGAAGGCGAGGGATTCGGCGCCCGCGACGTCCTGGATCCGGCGGCCGGAGGCGTTCGGGCGGAGGATCAGGAAGGCCACGTCGGAGTCCTCGCTGCCCTGCACGGTCCAGTCGCTGTCGGCGACGACGGTGGCGACCGACCAGGTGCCGTAGGGGCGCGCACCGTCGTGGTAGCCGGGGACGAAGGTGAGCCCGCCGCGCGCCCGGCCGGTGCCCGGGGCCATGACGCAGTGTGCTGCCGTGACGACGATGTCGCGGGTGGGGCTGTCGACGACCGCGCCGCTGCAGAAGTGGTGGTCGGGCATGTCGGCGGAGGCGCCGAAGACCGCGCCGACGGGGGAGTCGCCGCCGAACGCCGTCGAGTCGGGCACTCCCGCGGCCGCGACCTGGCTCTGGGGCGCGGTGAGCAGCAGCGCGAGCAGCGCGCCTGCGGCCGCCAACGAACGAAGCGTCATAAAACCTATGTTTTGCGACGAATGCGGTAAAAGCCAGCGTGAGGGAGCATGTGGGTGACGGCCCGTCGAATTCCGCCACCTGTCGACGATTCAGCATCTGTGAACGGATCACTGAAGGACTATTTGCTGGTGCTGAACGGATGGCCCGCGTGATGCTCGATGCATGACCGGTCGCCATGTCGGACTCGCCGTCCTCGTCGCCGCCATCTGGGGCGTCAACTTCGTCGCCATCGACGACGGCCTGAGCCACTACCCGCCGCTGCTCTTCACCGCGCTGCGGTTCCTGGTCGCGGCGGTGCCCGCGGTCTTCCTGGTGGGCCGCCCGGGTGTGCCCTGGCGCTACGTCCTGGCCGGCGGGCTGGTGCTGGGCGCGCTGCAGTTCGGGCTGCTCTTCGAGGGGATGAAGGCGGGCATGCCGCCCGGCCTGAGCTCGCTGGTGCAGCAGGGCCAGGCGGTGTTCACGGCGGGCTTCGCGGCGGCGTTGCTGCGGGAGAGGATCGGCGCGCGCAGGCTCGCGGGGCTGGCCGTCGCCGTCGCCGGGATGGCGGTCGCCGCGCTCGACCAGGCCTCGCGTGGCGGCTCCGCGCCATTGGGGGCGTTCGCCCTGGTGGTTGGCGCGGCGGCGGCGTTCGGGCTCTCCAACATCATCACCCGCCGGGCGGCGCCCCCGGACGCGCTGCGCTGGATGGTCTGGGTCAGCGTGGTGCCGCCGTTGCCGCTGGCGGTGCTGTCGCTGCTCACCGAGGGGCAAAAGGCCGACCTGCGGGCGCTCACCACGTTCAGCCTCGGTGCGGTGGGATCGCTGCTGTACGTCGCCTGGGGGGCGACGCTGGTCGGCTTCGGGCTCTGGGGGCACCTGCTGCGACGTCACGACGCGTCGGTGGTGGCGCCGTTCTCGCTGCTGGTGCCGGTGTTCGGGATGTCCGCCGCCTGGTTGCTCCGTGGCGAGGCGCTGACCTGGTTCTCCGGAGCGGCCGCGGCGCTGGTGATCGCGGGGATCGCGCTCGCCTCGCTCGGCGGCCGGCCCGCCGGCGCCGCTACGGCTGAGACGTCCCCGGCGAGCGCTGCGTCCGCTGCGCCTCCTGCGTCCGCTGCGCCTCCTGAGCCTCCTGTGCCGGCATCCGCGGATGCGGGTGCGACTGCGGGTGGCCGTGCGGTCCGTGATGGGGATGCGGGTGTGCCTGCTCGTGGGCCTCTTCCGCCACACGGAGCAGGTGCAGCAGCGTCACCCGTTCGGCCGAGCTGACCGGGCCGAAGTACTCGGCGGCCACCTCACGTCGGACCGCCGCGATCTGGGCGACGGCGGCCTCGCCCTGCTCGGTGAGCTGGAGCAGGGTGGCCCGGCGGTCGTCAGGGTCGGGGGATCGGGTGACCAGCCCGGCCGTCTCCAGGGCGTCCACGACGGTCGTGGCCGAGCGCGGGGCGATCCGCAGCCGCTCGGCGAGCTGGTTGAGCCGGATGCCGCGGCCCCCGCTCCAGGAGAGCGTGTCCAGGGCGCGGCCCTGGGAGGGGGTCAGCCCGTGCGGCGCCAGGCGGTGGAAGGTGGCCTTCCGCATGCGCTTGCTCGCGCGCATGATCGCGTCGGCGAGCTCCACCTCGGTGGGGACCGGCTCGGGCGCGGTGGCGGAAGGGGCGGCGGTCACGGGAGGGCTCCTGCGTCGGGGGAGGCCAGGATATCGACAGGGCCGGTCGAAATCGGCGGTGGAAATTAATAGAGAGCTAGACTCATTATGCCTTAGGCTCGCCTAAGCAGCCAGGGATGTGCCGTGGCTGCCATCTGTCGACGTCTCCGGAGGATCCCCCATGTCCCGCTCCCATGCCCGTGTCGCCACCGACCGTCCCGGCCGTTATGCCAAGCAGCTCGCCTCTCACTTCAGCCGCAAGCTGGAGACCCACTGGGACGAGGAGACGGGGCAGGGCTCGCTGAGCTTCAGCGCCGGCACCGCCACGATGACCGCCACCCCGGACGCGCTGCTGCTCGTCGTCGAGGGTGACGAGGCCGACCTCGACCGCCTGGAGGACGTCGTCGGCCGTCACCTGGTCCGCTTCGGCACCAAGGACGAGCTGGTGGCCGAGTGGTTCCGCGCCGACGGCACCCCCGGTACCGTCCAGCGCAAGCTGGAGGACGAAGCCGAGGCGGAGGGCGCCTGATCGGCTGGTCAGGTCACGTCAGCGGCAGCTTGAAGCCGGTGTGCGAGCCGGTGAAGCCGAGTCGCTCGTAGAAGCGGTGCGCGTCGGTACGGGTGTGGTCGCTGGTCAGCTGGACCAGCGTGGCGCCGAGCCGGCGGGACTCGGCGATCGCGTGCTCCATCAGGGCCGTGCCGAGACCACTGCCGCGCTGGTCGGCGCGGACCCGGACGCCCTCGACGATGGCGCGGGTCATCCCGCCGCGCGAGAGGCCCGGGATCACCGAGAGCTGCAGGGTGCCGACCACCTCGCCCGCCCGCTCGGCCACGATCGGGTGCTGGTTCGGGTCGGCCTCGACCCGGACGAAGGCCTCCTGGTAGGGGGCGAGATCGTCCGGCGTCTCCCGGCCGCTGCCGAGCGAGTCGGCGGCCAGCAGGGCGACGATGGCGGGCAGATCCGCGGCGGTGGCCCGCCGGAAGGTGACGTCGGTCATGATCGTCACCCTACGCGGCGGACGACGGCCCGCGGCAGGGTTCCCGCAGCAGGGTTCAGGCCCCGAGCTGTGCCTCGATGGCCGTGACCAGCTCCGGCGCCTCCGGCTCGGTGCGCGGGCGGAACCGGCCCACGACCTCGCCCTTGGGGGAGATCAGGAACTTCTCGAAGTTCCAGGTGATGTCCCCGGCCTCGCCGGCCTCGTCCGCGGTGGTGGTCAGCGCCTCGTAGAGCGGGTGGCGCTCCGCGCCGTTGACGTCGGTCTTCTCCAGCAGCGGGAAGGAGACGCCGTAGGTCGTGGAGCAGAAGGTCTGGATCTCCTCCGCCGAGCCGGGCTCCTGGCCGGCGAACTGGTTGCAGGGCACCCCCAGCACGGTGAAGCCGCGCTCGGCGTACTGCTGCTGGAGCCGCTCCAGGCCGGCGTACTGCGGCGTCAGCCCGCACTTGGAAGCGACGTTGACCAGCAGCACCGCCTTGCCTGTGTATTCGGCGAGGCTGGTGGGCTCACCGGTGAGGGTCTTCAGCGGGATGTCGGTCAGGCTCATGTGATCCTCCGGGGGACGCGGTGGGGCTGACGCCGAGGGTAGCCCTCGGCGTTCAGCCACAACCGCGCCACCGGACGGCTTCTTCCCCTGGGGCCGGGGAGCGGCGTCAGCTGGACTGCCCGGTGCTGGGCTGCTCGGTGCTGGGCTGCTCGGTGGTGATGATCGAGAACAGGACGCCCTGCGGGTCGCGCACGGAGGCCATGCGGCCGACGCCGTCGAGCGAGGCCGGGCCCATCAGCAGCGTGCCGCCGAGCTCGGTGACCTTGGCGGCCGTCGCGTCGCAGTCCGCGACCTCGAAGTAGGGCAGCCAGTACGTCTGCGTCTCGCCCGGGAAGTGGCCCATCAGGCCGCCGAACGAGCTCTCCTCGCCGCCCATCGAAGTGACCGTGTAGGTGAACTCGCCCATGTCGTTGTCGGTGAGCGACCAGCCGAAGACGGAGGGGTAGAACGCGCGGGCGCTCTCGGCGTCGGCCGTGTGCAGCTCCGTCCAGGAGAGGGAGACCGGGACGTTGACGACGTCGAAGCCCTTGGTCTCCAGGGGCTGCCAGATGGCGAACTCGCCGCCCTGGGGGTCGGTGAACTGGGCCATCCTGCCGAAGCCCATCACGTCCATGGCCGGCATGCGGACCGTGCCGCCCGCCTGCTCGACCGCCTTGAGCGTGGCCTCCGCGTCGTCGCTGCCGAAGTAGATCATCCAGGCCGGGGAGGCGCTCGGGTCCATCAGCGGGCCGACGCCGCCGATGCGCTTGCCCTTGGTCGTGTAGAAGCCGTAGCCGCCGGTGTCCGGGCCGGCGTCCTCCTTCTCCCAGCCGAAGAGGGGGAGGTAGAACGCGTCGGTGGCCGCCACGTCGGTGGTGCCGAGGTCGATCCAGCGCGGGGTGCCCGGGGTGTAGTCGGTGCTCAGCATCGAGTGCTCCTGTGGGTTGAGTCCGGTGGGCTGTTCCACAGTCTTGCGTGGGCCACTGACAATTCAGCCCCTCCGGGACGGCCTGGTCGTGAACAATTTTTATCGGTCATTTTCGAGCTCGATCGAACACTTCTGAGCGGCTCGTCCGTTGTCGGTGCCACCCGCTACGGTGCTGCTCATGAACCAACTGGCGGTCGTGGAGGGGGTGCTGGAACGCATCACCTTCGCCAGCGAGGAGACGGGCTGGACGGTCGCCCGCGTCGACACCGGTCGCGGCGGGGGCGAGCTCCTCACCGTCGTCGGCGCGCTGCTCGGCGCCCAGCCGGGCGAGAGCCTGCGCATGCACGGCCGCTGGGGCAGCCATCCCCAGTACGGCAAGCAGTTCACCGTCGAGAACTACACCACCGTGCTGCCCGCCACGGTCCAGGGCATCCGGCGCTACCTGGGCTCCGGGCTGATCAAGGGCATCGGCCCGCGGCTGGCCGAGCGCATCGTGGACCACTTCGGCGTGGAGACCCTGGACGTCATCGAGACCACGCCGGCCCGCCTGATCGAGGTGCCCAAGCTCGGGCCCAAGCGCACCAAGCTGATCGCCGCCGCCTGGGAGGAGCAGAAGGCGATCAAGGAGGTGATGATCTTCCTCCAGGGCGTCGGCGTCTCCACCTCCCTCGCCGTCCGCATCTACAAGAACTACGGGGATTCCTCGATCTCCGTGGTCAAGAACGAGCCCTACCGCCTTGCCGCCGACGTTTGGGGCATCGGCTTCCTGACCGCCGACCGGATCGCCCAGGCCGTCGGCATACCGCAGGACAGCCCGCAACGGGTCAAGGCGGGCCTCCAGTACGCCCTGTCGCAGTCCTCCGACCAGGGCCACTGCTTCCTGCCCGAGGAGCGGCTGATCTCCGACGCGGTCAAGCTGCTCGCCGTCGACACCGGCCTGGTGATCGAGTGCCTGGCGGAGCTCGTCGCCGAGGAGGGCGTGGTCCGCGAGCAGGTCCCCGGGGGCGAACGCGACGAGTCCGGCCGGGCCGTGCCGGTCAGCGCGATCTACCTGGTGCCGTTCCACCGGGCGGAGGTCTCCCTGGCCGCCCAGCTGGGCCGCCTGCTGCACGCCCCCGACGACCGCCTGGGCGCCTTCGCCGACGTCGACTGGACCCGGGCACTGACGTGGCTGGGCGGGCAGACGGGGGCGGAACTGGCGCCCGAGCAGGAGGCTGCCGTCAGGCTCGCCCTGACCAACAAGGTCGCGGTGCTCACCGGCGGCCCCGGCTGCGGCAAGTCGTTCACCGTCCGCTCGATCGTCACGCTCGCGCTCGCCCGCAAGGCCAAGGTGGTGCTGGCGGCGCCGACGGGCCGGGCCGCCAAGCGCCTGGCCGAGCTCACCGGCGGCGAGGCCGCCACCGTCCACCGGCTGCTGGAGCTCAAGCCGGGCGGGGACGCGGCCTACGACCGCGACCGGCCGCTCGACGCCGACCTGGTCGTCGTCGACGAGGCCTCCATGCTCGACCTGCTGCTGGCCAACAAGCTCGCCAAGGCCGTTCCGCCCGGCGCGCACCTGCTGCTCGTCGGCGACGTCGACCAGCTGCCCTCCGTCGGCGCGGGCGAGGTGCTGCGGGACCTGCTCGCGCCCGGCAGCCCGATCCCGGCCGTCCGGCTGACCAGGATCTTCCGGCAGGCCCAGCAGTCGGGCGTGGTCACCAACGCCCACCGGATCAACGAGGGCGCCCCGCCGCTCACGGAGGGTCTGACCGACTTCTTCCTCTTCGCCGAGGAGGACACCGAGCGCACCGCCGACCTGACCGTCGACGTCGTGGCCCGCCGCATCCCGCGCCGCTTCGGCCTCGACCCCAGCCGCGACGTGCAGGTGCTCTCCCCGATGCACCGCGGTCCGGCCGGCGCGGGCAACCTCAACACCCTGCTCCAGGCCGCGATCACGCCCGCACGCCCTGACCGCCCCGAGCGCCGCTTCGGCGGGCGCACCTTCCGGGTCGGCGACAAGGTCACCCAGATCCGCAACAACTACGACAAGGGCCGGAACGGGGTCTTCAACGGCACCGTCGGCGTGGTCACCGCGCTCAACCCGGAGGACCAGAAGCTCACCGTCCGCACCGACGAGGACGAGGACGTCGACTACGACTTCGACGAGCTGGACGAACTGGCCCACGCCTATGCGGTGACCATCCACCGATCGCAGGGCAGCGAGTATCCGTGCGTTGTGATCCCGCTCACGACGAGCGCTTGGATGATGTTGCAGCGAAACTTGCTCTACACCGCTGTCACACGCGCCAGGAAGCTGGTGGTACTGGTCGGCTCGCGCCGAGCCCTGGGCCAGGCCGTTCGTGCGGTCTCCGCAGGTCGCCGTCACACGGCTTTGGACCATAGGCTGACTCGGGGGTAGGTTCCGCTGTCAGAACTTGAAAGCGAATGACCCGATTCTTTGTGACCTACGGCTCTTTTGGGCCACCCCGCCTGCACAGGTGTAACCCGCCTGGGGGAAGGTAGGAGGGAGTCAGGGCACCCCTTGAACCCTTGAACAGGGTCATTCCGCTGGTGATGAGGGAAGACGTGAGCGACAACTCTGTAGTACTCCGCTACCAGGGCGCCGAGTACGAGTACCCGGTGACCGAGGCCACCGTCGGCAACGGCGGCTTCGACATCTCGAAGCTTCTTGGCCAGACCGGCCTGACCACCCTGGACAACGGCTTCGGCAACACCGCCGCCTGCAAGTCCGCGATCACCTACATCGACGGTGACGAAGGGATCCTCCGCTACCGCGGCTACCCGATCGAGCAGCTGGCCGAGCAGGGCTCCTTCCTGGAGACCGCGTACCTGCTGATCAACGGTGAGCTGCCGAACGCGGAGCAGCTGCGCATCTTCCAGCACGACATCAATCAGCACACGCTGCTGCACGAGGACATCAAGCGCTTCTTCCAGGGCTTCCCGCGCGACGCCCACCCGATGGCCATGCTGTCCTCCGTGGTCAGTGCGCTGTCGACGTTCTACCAGGACAGCCACAACCCGTTCGACGCCGAGCAGCGCTACCTCTCGGGCGTCCGGCTGCTGGCCAAGCTGCCGACGATCGCGGCCTACGCGTTCAAGAAGGCCCAGGGCCACCCCTTCGTCTACCCGAAGAACGACCTCGGGTACGTCGAGAACTTCCTGCGGATGACCTTCGCCGTCCCGGCCGAGGAGTACGAGCTCAACCCGGTCGTGGTCAACGCGCTGGAGAAGCTGCTGATCCTGCACGCGGACCACGAGCAGAACTGCTCCACCTCCACGGTCCGTCTGGTGGGCTCCTCCCACGCCAACCTGTTCGCCTCGATATCGGCCGGCATCAACGCCCTGTGGGGCCCCCTGCATGGTGGCGCCAACCAGGCCGTGCTGGAGATGCTCCAGGGCATCAAGGCCGACGGCGGCGACGTGGACGCCTTCATCCGCAAGGTGAAGAACAAGGAGGACGGCGTCCGCCTGATGGGCTTCGGCCACCGCGTCTACAAGAGCTTCGACCCGCGCGCCCAGATCATCAAGGTCGCCGCGCACGACGTGCTCTCGCAGCTGGGCAAGGCCGACGAGCTGCTCGACATCGCGCTCAAGCTGGAGCAGCACGCGCTGACGGACGACTACTTCGTCTCGCGCAAGCTCTACCCCAACGTCGACTTCTACACCGGCCTGATCTACCGGGCCATGGGCTTCCCGACCAGCATGTTCACCGTGCTGTTCGCGCTGGGCCGGCTGCCCGGCTGGATCGCCCACTGGCAGGAGATGATCGTCGACCCGACCAACAAGATCGGCCGTCCGCGCCAGATCTACACCGGCGAGGTCATCCGGGACTACGTCCCGATCGACGCGCGCTGACGCGAGCACGCGAGAACGGGCCCCTGCGGCCGCCCTGGGCGGCCGCAGGGGCCCGTTCGTGTTCGTGGTGCCCTTGGAGGGGGCGGCGGGAGGTGCTGCGCGCACGGCGGGGCGCGGGGGAGGCCGCTCAACCACCCTGATCACGCCCGCGCCGTGCGCTGTCGGCCGCCCAGCGACGGCGGCCGTGCACCGGGATCCGCCGGAACCCCGGCTCTGGAGTTCTAACACAAAGTTGGGCGGACGAAGTTACGGTCCGCCTATGTGATGCCACTCTCACCACCTTCGCATATGCCGGTCGGGAGCGGTCCCATCGCCGTTCGTGGTCACGCGTGTGCCCGCAGTCCCGGGAGTCGCCCGGGCGGGTCGGGGCGACCCGGTGCGAAGCGGACGAAAGCACGCGTGGTACGAATCACGTGCTGCAAACAGTGAAGAGGGGGCGGAGATGGCCAGAACTGTTGTCGTCACAGGGGGCGGCACCGGCATCGGACTCGCGGTGGCGCGGCGCTTCACGGAGGCCGGTGACGCGGTCACCATCGTCGGCCGCCGCCGCGAGGTCCTGGAGCGGGCCGCCGAGTCGCTGGGCGCGACGGTCCGCCCGCTGGTCTGCGATCTCGCGGACGCGGACGCGGTCGAGGCGCTGCTGAAGGAACTGCCGTCGAGCATCGACGTGTTGGTGAACAACGCGGGCAGCAGGGAGACGGTGCCGGGCGCCGGACCGCATGCCGTCCTCGCCCGGTGGCGCGGGGACTTCGAGCGCAACGTGCTGACGGCCGTCCTGCTCACCGAGTCGGTCCGCGACCGCCTGGCCCCGGGCCAGGGGCGGGTGGTGACGATCAGTTCGATCGCGGCGGTGCGGGGCGCCGGCTCGTACGGCGCGTCCAAGGCCGCGCTGCACGCCTGGAACCACTTCATGGCGGCGCAGTTGGGGCCGAGCGGTATCACCGCGAACGTGGTGGCGCCCGGCACGGTGGCGGGCACCGAGTTCTTCGGCTCCCGCCTGGACGAGGCGGAGCTCGTCCGCCGCGCGAGCCGCACGCTGGTCGGCCGCGTCGGCGAACCGGACGACGTCGCCGCGGCGGTCCACTTCCTCGCCTCCCCCGAGGCGGGCTACATCACCGGCGAGATCCTCCACTGCAACGGCGGCGAGCTGCTCGGCCGGTAGGCCAGGGGCGCGAGGCCCTGCTCAATCAACTGCGTGCGCGAGCAACCACCGGCATGCGGATGGCCCTGTTCGATGAGGACCATCTGCTCGTCGGTGGCTTCTCGCGCAGTTCCTCGCGCCCCTCAGTGGTGCAACTGCCTGCGGGAGTGTCCTTGACCGGTCGCGCCCACGCGGCGGAGCCGCAAATCAGCAGAGCCCCGCGCCCCTTCACAGGCCTTCGGCCTGGAAGCGCCGGAGGCGGAGGCTGTTGGTGACCACGAACACCGAGGAGAAGGCCATGGCGGCCCCCGCGATCATCGGGTTCAGCAGCCCGAGTGCCGCCAGCGGCAGCGCCGCGACGTTGTAGCCGAAGGCCCAGAACAGGTTGCCCTTGATCGTGCCGAGCGTCCGACGCGACAATCGGATCGCGTCCGCCGCCGACCGCAGGTCTCCGCGGACGAGGGTGAGGTCGGCAGCCTCGATCGCCGCGTCCGTGCCGGTGCCCATGGCGAGGCCGAGGTCGGCCTGGGCCAGGGCCGCGGCGTCGTTGACACCGTCGCCGACCATGGCGACCACGCGGCCCTCGGCCTGGAGCTTTGCGACCACCCCGGCCTTGTCCTGTGGGAGGACCTCCGCGATGACCTGGTCCGCGTCGATGCCGACCTCCGCCGCGACCGTGCGGGCGACGGCCGCGTTGTCACCGGTCAGCAGGACCGGCGTGAGGCCGAGCCCGCGCAGGCGACGGATCGCCTCGGCACTGGTCGGCCTGGGGCGGTCGGCGACCTCCAGTACGGCGCGGGCGGCGCCGTCCCAGCCGACGAGGACCGCCGTGCGGCCGGCCGCCTCCGCCGTCGCCTTGGCCGACGCCAGCCGTGGCGGCAGGTGCATCGCCCAGTCGGCCAGCAGCCGCTCCCGTCCCGCGACGACCGCGTGGCCGTCGACGACCCCCTGGACGCCGAGCCCGGGGATGTTGCGGAAGTCCGCGACCGGAGCCGGGTCCGTCACAGCGGACGCGATCGCCGCCGCGATGGGGTGCTCCGAGGCGTGCTCGACGGCAGCGGCCAGGCGCAGCGCCTCGGCCTCGTCCTCGCCCTCGGCGATGTGGACGGCGACCAGGGCCATCTTGCCGGTGGTGACCGTGCCGGTCTTGTCCAGGACGACGGTGTCGACCCGGCGGGTGTTCTCCAGCACCTCGGGGCCGCGGATCAGGATGCCCAGCTGGGCGCCGCGTCCGGTGCCGACCATGAGGGCCGTGGGGGTGGCCAGGCCGAGCGCGCAGGGGCAGGCGATGATCAGGACGGCCACGGCCGCCGTGAAGGCCTCCGTCGCGCCGTGACCGGTCGCGAGCCAGGTGACCAGCGTGCCGAGGGCGATGAGCAGCACCACGGGGACGAAGACGGCCGAGATCCGGTCGGCCAGCCGCTGGGCGGCGGCCTTGCCGGTCTGGGCCTGTTCGACCAGCGCCGCCATGCGGGCGAGCTGGGTGTCGGCGCCGACCCGGGTCGCCTCGACGACCAGGCGGCCGCCGGAGTTGACGGTGGCTCCGGTGACGGCGTCGCCGGGGCCGACCTCGACCGGAACCGACTCGCCCGTCAGCATCGAGGCGTCGACGGCCGAGCTGCCCTCGACGACTTGCCCGTCCGTGGCGAGCTTCTCGCCGGGGCGGACCACGAAGCGGTCGCCGATGGCGAGCCGGGCGACGGGGATGCGCTCCTCGCGGCCTCCGCGCAGCACCGCGACGTCCTTGGCGCCGAGCTCCAGCAGGGCGCGCAGCGCCGAGCCGGCCCGCCGCTTGGCACGGGCCTCCAGATAGCGCCCGAGCAGGATGAAGGCGGTGACGCCCGCGGCCGTCTCCAGGTAGAGCGTGGAGGAGGCGTCCTGCGCGGAGAGGCTGAAGTCGAACCCGTGGCGCATCCCGGGCATCCCGGCGTCGCCGAGGAAGAGCGCCCACAGCGACCAGCCGAAGGCCGCCAGGGTGCCCACCGAGACGAGGGTGTCCATGGTGGCCGCACCGTGCCGGGCGTTGGTCCAGGCGGCGCGGTGGAACGGCAGGCCGCCCCAGACCACGACCGGGGCGGCCAGGGTCAGCGAGAGCCACTGCCAGTTGCGGAACTGCCAGGCGGGGACCATGGCCAGCACGACGACCGGGATGCTGAGCGCCACCGTGACCAGGAGGCGCTGCCGCAGCCGGGCCGTCTCCTCCTCCTGCGCGGAGGGCGCCTCGGCGTCCGCCGCCCCGGAGGAGGGCTCGGCGACCGGTGGCGGCGGCTCGGCGGTGTAGCCGGCCTTCTCCACCGTGGCGATGAGGTCGGCCACGGCCACGTCCGGCACGAAGTCGACGCTGGCCTTCTCGGTGGCGAAGTTGACCGTGGCAGAGACGCCCTCCATCCGGTTCAGCTTCTTCTCGATCCTGGCCGCGCACGAGGCACAGGTCATCCCGCCGATGGCGAGCTCGATCCGCTGGGCGGCCGGGTCTATGCCCGGCGAGGCCGTGGTCATGCCGTTCCCTCCTCGGTGGACGTGCGGGGTGTCGCTCAGGCGCTGCGGCCGGTGAGCTCGTAGCCGGCCTCGTCGACGGCCGCGCGGACGGCGTCGTCGGCGAGCGGCTGCGCGGACTCGACGGTGACGAGGCCCGTCTTGGCGTCGGCGGAGACCTGGAGGACGCCGGGCAGGGCGCCGAGCTCCTCCGAGACCGACTTCTCGCAGTGGCCACAGGTCATGCCGGTGACGGTGAAGACGGCGGTGGTCATGGCTGCCTCCTGAAGGCTTGGTCGTCTGTTCTGTCGTTCGATGATGTCAACACCATACCCCCCTGGGGTATTCCGTCGCAGGGGGAGGGGCCGAGAAAAACCTCGGCAGCACCGAGAGTAACGATCCGTCGCTCCAGGTAGCAGAAAGCCCGCCGACCACACCCGAAGGTGTGGTCGGCGGGCATCGCGGACCGGGCGGCCGGTGCGCCGGGGGTGGGCCTACAGCAGCTCCAGCTCCGGGCGCTTGGCGGAGACGTGGTCGCCGGAGGACTCGCCGCGCAGTCGGCGGCCGACCCAGGGGAGCAGGAACTCGCGGGCCCACTGGATGTTCTCGCGGCGCAGCTCGGCGGGCGTGTGCGGGGCGACGGGCGGCCACGGCGCCTCCGGGTCCCCGGTCGGCACACCCAGGGCGCGGGCGGCCAGCTGGGCGACCCGCTCGTGGCCCTCGGGCGAGAGGTGCAGCCGGTCCTCGCTCCAGGCCCGCCGGTCGCGCACGGAACGCAGCGCCCACACGTCCGCGACGGCGAGGTCGTGCCGGTCGGCGATCGCGCGCAGGTGCGCGTTGTAGGTGGCGATCTTGCCACGCAGGTGCTTGAGCACCGGGGTTTCCCGGGTGTCGAAGCCGGTGAAGATCAGCACGCGGTCCGCGTGGGCCGTGATCCGGGTGACCGCCCGCTCGAAGCGCTCGGCCACGTCGTCCGGATCGCTGCCGGGCCGCAGGATGTCGTTGCCGCCCGCACAGATGCTGACCAGGTCGGGACGCATCTGCTCGAGCTGCGGCACCTGCTCGGCGGCGATCTGGTCCAGCAGCCGGCCTCGCACGGCGAGGTTGGCGTAGCGCAGGTCGTAGTGGCCGCTCTCCGTCATCGGGCGCTGCTCGGCCAGCAGGCGGGCCAGCCGGTCGGCCCAGCCGGCGAACCCGCCGTCGGGGCCCGGGTCGTTCAGTCCCTCGGTGAAGCTGTCGCCGATGGCCACGTAGGACGTGATCTCTGGGGTCTCCTGGGGCGATCGCGTTGTCGGCATGGGTCGATACTTCACTGCATGAAGTGACCTACGCCACCGTAGGTAGGGCTTGACGGAGGTGAGATGAGCCACGTCTGCGCGGGGGAATAGCCTGCCGGGGGAACAGCCGGGAAAGGCCGACGGCCGGGCCCGTGTCCCCCCAAGGGAACAGGCCCGGCCGTCGGTCACTCTTGCCCTGGCGGCTCCGGACTGCGGCCGGGTGATGGAGCTGTTGTGCGGCCGCAGCCCGCTCATCTGCGTCAGCGCATGGGTTCTTAGGCGAGGTTGGTGATGGTCAGGCCGCTGGGAAACGGGGTGCCGAGTGAGTACGTTCCCGCGAATGAGGGGATGCCGCCGCTGGGTGCGGCGCCGAAGTGCTCGGTCAGCTTGCCCGATGCGTCCATGGTGTATAGGTCGGGGTAGCCGTCGGGGCCGCTGGTGGGGCTGTTGATGTCACCGGGGGAGACGACGAACGCATTGGAGCTCACCGGCAGGTTGATCAGGAACGGGCCGGTGGGCGTGGTGCTGAGTGCGGCGCTGCTGCCGCCATTCCAGTTCTGCTCGGCGTGTCCGGCGAGGCATGCGTAGATGATCTGCTTGGTGCCGGTTGTGGTGGTGGCGGCGGGGTCGGCCAGGCACAGGCCCGATGCGGTATTGACAAGCTGACCGTTGATGCCGGTGGTCCACTGCTGGTGGCTGTCGCCGTTGCAGGTGGTGATGTCGACCCAGGCGCCGCTCCCGGTGCTGTTGTTGAGGGTGGCGAGGCACTTTCCGAGTACGCGGATGGTGCCGTCGGTGCCTAGGGTGAAGTGCTGCTCGGGGCCGTTGTCACAGCCCCACAGGATCAGAGCGGTGCCGTCGGTGCGGCTGGCGGCGGGGTCGGCGAGGCAGAGCTGGTTGCCGCTGGTGCTGACGCCGGAGATCAGCGTGGTGGAGCCGGGGGCGTGCAGGAGCGGCGGCAGGTTGTTCGTGCCGCTGGTGGCGATGTCGTAACTGTAGACGTTGCCGTTGGCGCGGTCGCGGACCCAGAGCACGGGGGTGCCGCTCACGCTGCCGGGCGTGATCAGGTCGTAGTTGGACCAGTCGCCGTCACCGAGGAGGACCGGGTTGGACAGGCCGCCGCTGTTGGTCTGGTAGATCCACAACGAGCCGTTGTTCTCGGTGGTGATCAGGTCCGGGTAGGTGGAGGTGCCGCCATAGATGTTCTGGGTCATGGCCAGGTGCGTGACGGCGCTCCAGTCGGCGCTGTCGTAGCCGGCGGCGGAGCAGCGTGTGGTGTCGGCGGTCTGGCAGGCGGGCTTAGCCGCGCCCTTGGGCGCCCAGGCCACGGTACGGCCCATGGTGAAGCCCGGGGTGCCGTTGCCGCCCGAGCTGGCGTCGTTGACCAGGACCCACATGACGCCGGTGGCTTTATCGTAGGCGAAGACGTCGTCCACGCCGCCGTTGCTGAGGTTGCCGCGGTGGGCGACCAGGTAGTTTGACCAACTGTCGCCACCGGGGCTGGGGGTGGCGGAGCCGGTGGACGTGAAGTTGGTGTTCAGCGCCGTCGCGGTCTCGTTGGCGCCGGTGTTGTCGCCGGGCACGATGTAGAGGTGGTTGTCGCTGGCGCTGGTGAGCAGGTCGGGGACACCGTCGCCGGTGAAGTCACCTGGTGCGATCTTGGTGTTGGGGTTCCACGGCACGGCGAAGCCGTAGCTGAGGGGAGTCTGGGAGGGGTTCCCGGCCTTGTCGACACCTATCACGTAGAGCGTGTGACTGCCCCAGCTCGGAACCTTGGCGGGGACGGTGGCGGAGCCGGTGGAGTCGCCAGCAGCGTCGGTGGTCGTGCTGCTGGGAGTCACCAGGCCGCAGAGGCCCTGGCTGTAGCACGTGCTGGCGCTGCTGGTGTTCGCAGCTGGCTGCGTGTCGAACTGCCAGACGAAGTGGTCGATGCCACTGGCCTGGCAGGCACTGCCCGTGTTGACGGTGCAGGTGGCCGCAGGCGCGGGGTCAGTGGCGGAGACGCCGATGTTGATGGTGTCACCGACGTACTTGACCGGACTGGCGGCGGTGGTTCCGCCCTGAGGGAAGGACGGGTCGGCCGCGGTCAGCGTCGGAGTGCGGGGCGAGGTGGAGTCGACACTGAAATAACACTGACCAAGGGCGGAGTTGAGTGCCTGCGACGAGGTGGTCACGGCCTGCGCGTCCCACTCGTAGGAGTGCCCGTCCTTGACGGCCAGCCCGATGTTGGTGGGCGGCACGGCAGTGCTGGTGGAGCTCGCGTCCACGGTCGGCGAGGTCGGCGTGGTCAGTGGCCCGACGAAAGTTCCGTTCTGGGTGCTCCAGTCGTAGACCGAGAACTGAACGTTGGCCTGTTCACCGGTGATGTAGGTGCTGATGTGGGCGCCTAGGGTGATGTTGCTGTCCCCGGCGCTGTTGAGCGTGGTGGCCCCGATCCAGCCGTGGGTGGCGGAGCTGCCGCAGGCGAGGAGCGCCGGCGCTGGGCTCAGCTGCATGCTGTCGAGCGTGGGGTACAGGTCGAAGGTGGTCTGCAGGTACGGGTTGCCGTCGAACCGGGTGAGGTTGTAGACGGAGGCGGACTCGTCTCCGTACAGACCGAAGGTGAACGTGGAGGCCTTGCCGGCCAGCGGGCTGATGTGCGAGGCGATGTCGAAGTTCAGGTACTTGTCACCGCATGCCGTCGTGTTCGCGTAGGCGCCGTTGTAGGCGTCACCGAGGTTGCCGCTCCACAGCTTGGCGATCTGCGACGGCCGGTTGCCCCAGTACATGGTGCTGTTGATCGTCCCGGTCTGGTAGACCGACAGCGACTGGGAGCTCTTGCAGTCCTCGTTCGAGGAGTAGGTCTTGGTGAGGTAGAGCTTCGCGGAGGAGATCACCATGCTGGTGGTCAGGTTGGAGATGTTGAGCTGGAAGAACGACTCCTCCGCGCCAACGCAGCCCGACGAGTCGCTCTGGTAGCCGACGCCCTCGCCGCTTGTGGCGACCGAGTGTTCGTCGGAGCCGTAGTAGTCGCAGCCCTGCTGTGCTTCGAACATCGCATTGGTGGGGGAGGAGGCCGGGTTCGAGACGTCGGTGGTCGTCATCGGGGCGAGCGAGGGGTCGATGTAGACCGGGTAGTGTGTCGACGGCCCGCCGAGCACGCCGGCGTCCGGGACGAGGCTGAGGCTTGTGCCGCTCTGGCGGACGGCGAGCCGGGCGACCCGAGCTCCGGTGCCGGGACCGGCAACGCTCGAGGAGACCGTCGTCGAGGCACCCGAGCGCTGGTCGCCTCCCTGGGCTCGGGCCGACGTCCGGTCCGACTGGCGGGTGGAGTCCCACATGGCCGCCGCCGGTCCGGCGAAGACCACCCTGCCTTCGGGCGTCCGCGCGGTGATCCCCCCGTGGCTCGTCGCCGAGACCGCCAGACCGTGTCCGGCCGTGGCGAACTCGAGGTGCCTCAGCGCCGGATTCCTTGCGGCGGAAGCGTTGTGGACGATCAGGACGTCGGAGAAGCCGCCCTGGTCAGACACTGTGACAGAGAGGTCGACGCCCGGAAGGACGTCGGCGTACAAGGCGGTAGCTCCATCGAGGGCCGGGGCCGGCAGCTTGAACGGGAGACTCAGTGACAGGCTGTGGCCCGAGTTGTCGTGCATGGTGACCAGCGGGCCGCTGCCGCCCGGGGAGAGCGCGATGCCCTCGCTGGTGGCAGTCGGGGTGACGGCTCCCGTGGCCCGGTTGACGGCCAGGTCGGCGTTCAGATCCACCCAGGCGCCGTTCTGCCGTGTGCGCACGGGCAGGACGTTCTGGGTGGCGGTGAAGGAACCGTCCGGGTTCGCGGTCACCTTGTAGTTCGGTGTGGTCAGCGCGTCGACGGGGACGTGACGGTGGCCGGTGACCGCCTGCTGCAGTGCTGTTCCCCAGGGGGTGTCCGCCGCGGTGTGCCGGGCGTGGGAATCCGGTCCCGCGGCCCAGGCCGGGGTGGTGAGCGGTGACACGAGCAGTCCGGCGACACCGGCGGCAGTGCCTGCCAGTATCGCCAGTCTTGCCCTGTATCGCCGCATATGAGGCTTCTTCGGTGACACTGTTACTTATGCTCCTGATCTGAACGTGCTTCGTTTGCGTGTGAATCGCGCCACAGGATTGGGTGGCGACGGGGTCTCAGGGGTCCCTGGAAATGCCCGACTTGCCACCCGAGTCACTGATGTCGTCCGGTACACATCGGACACATCCGACACACAGTTCACTCACACCCCCTGCGTGTCGCGGCCACAGGGTATTGAGCTTCCTTCTCACCATCAATAGCCTCTCGGCGATCATGGGCATGCCCTGGTCACGTGCACGAACAGCTGATGTCGCTCAGGGTGGGGGCAGTAAGTGGCCAGTGAGGGTGCGACCGTGGTCGGTCGTCAGCGCATACGGCGGGGGGCGCTGAGAAGCGTCACCGCTGTTCTGGCGGCGCTCGTGGTGTTCATACCGAGCGCCGCGGCCGACGCGGCGGCGAATCGGCCAGTCCCGAAGACCAAGGTGCTGCATCCGCAGGCGCTGCCCGGTGTCGCTCCGGCGCGTGAGTACCAGGTGCCGAAGGTCGGGCCGAGGTCCGGTCTGCAGAGCAACGGCAAGGGCCTGAGCCGCTATCGGAGTGGCGTGCCGGTCTGGCCCGTGGCGGGGGTGATGACCGTCGCGTTGACGCACGCGGTCACAGCCAGGACCGCGTCGGGTGTGGCCGGGGCCCCGCATGGTGCGCCGGTGTCCGCTCCGGTGAAGGCGGGTTCGTTGCCGCTGTGGGTGGCACCCGTGACGCGCGGCGGCGCGCACACCGCCGCGGGTACGGCGCCCTCGAGCGTGCGGGTGCAGGTCGCCTCACACGCGCAGGCCGTCGCTGCCGGTGCCAACGGCATGCTCATCGGCGTCTCGCGTGCGGACGGTGCGATCGGTCGAGGCCAGGTGCAGGTCGTCCTTGACTACGCCGCCCTGGCGCAGGCCTACGGCGGTGGCTACGGCTCACGCCTGCAGATGTTCCTGATGCCCTCGTGCGCGTTGACCACTCCGCAAATCCAGGCCTGCCGCACGCGTGCGCCGTTGGCGTCGACCAATCGGGCGGCCGCCGAGCAACTCGTCGCCACGGTCCCGGTCGGAGCCCGCCCCGGCACGCTGGCCACGCGCGCTGCGATGTCGGCCACGGACACCACCGGTTCGATGAGCCTGGTCGCCGTCACTTCGGGAAACTCGGGCTCCCAGGGCAACTACGGGGCGACCTCGCTGAACCCCTCCGGGACTTGGCAGACGAGTGGTGGGGGCTCGTTCACGTACTCGTACCCGATCTCCGTTCCGCCCGGGGTCGTCGGCGGCGTGCCCACGGTGGCGCTGTCCTACGACTCGGAGTCGGTGGACGGGGAGACCTCGGGGCGCAACTCTCAGGCGACGTGGATCGGTGACGGCTGGGACTACCAGCCCGGCTTCGTCGAGCGTTCCTACCGCTCATGTAGCTCGCTGCTCGATTCCGGTGGCAACCGCATCCTCAAGGGGTCGGGTGACGAGTGCTGGGGCGGTGACAACGCCACGTTGTCGTTCGGACCGCATTCGGGTGTCCTCGTGCCGCTCGACTCTGCCTCGGCGCTGACCAAGAACGACCCGAACCTGGTCAAGGAGTGGAAGCTTCAGGGTGACGACGGAACCGTCGTCGAGGAGCTCAAGGGTGCTCCGAACGGCCTCTACCAGGGCATCTACTACCGTGTCCTGACGTCCGACGGTTCCGCGGCGTACTTCGGCGCCACCGAGGCGCCCGACGCGCCGGGTATCGCCGGCGCCATGCCGACCGGCGTGACGGCTTTCACGTCGACGAACTCCGCCTGGGGGGTGCCGGTCATGCACCCGGTGTCCGGAGACCCCTGCTACAACTCGAGTGACGACAAGGCTTCCAAGTGCTCGGCCCCGGAGGGCTGGCGCTGGAACCTGGACTTTGTCGTCTCCCCGTCCGGCGTCGTTCAGCGCTACGACTACACGGACGAGACCAACTACTACGATCTCGGCAGCGGCCAGGCGGCGTCCGGCAGCTCCGGGACGCTGACCCCGTATGTCCGCGGCGGCCAGCTGGCCGCCATCTCCTACGGCTACACCCTGGCCGACGAGCAGGCCGGCCGTACTCCTTCGGCCGAGGTCGTCTTCAACCCCGCACAGCGTTGCCAGACCAGTTCCACCTTCGACTGCACCGCGGCGATCACCGACAGCAATGCGACCAACTGGCCTGACGTCCCGTTCGACCTCGCCTGCGAGTCGGGTGACTCCACGACCATGCCGGCGGGTGCGACCAGCGTCCCGGCCGGAGTGTGCGTGACGGGTTCACCGTCGTACTGGACCACGACGCGCCTGGGCTCGATCACCACCGAGGTGAACGTCGCCGGGAAGGGCCTCACGCCGGTCGACACCTACACGCTCAACCACATCTACACCGACGCTGGCGCTACCGCCGACCCGCTGACCGGCACCGCCGTGGATCCGAAGGACGCCGGCGCCCTGCAGGGCGTGATGTGGCTCCAGTCGATCCGGCACACCGGCCACGACAGCGCGGGCAACCAGCTCTCCCTCAACCCGGTCGACTTCCAGGGCACAGAGATCGACAACCGCGTCAACGACAGCTCCCCGCAGGGCCCGCCGTTGTACCGTCCGCGCATCTCCTCGGTGAACACCGAGACCGGCGGGCAGATCGCGGTCGTCTACAACCTCAACCCCTGCGCGGGGATGTCTCTTTCCTTCGCGAGCGCGGACTCCAACCAGAACTCCTGCTACCCGGTGTACTGGAGTCCGCCCGGTGCGGTGAAGCCGGTCCAGGACTGGTTCAACAAGATCACGGTGCACCAGGTCGTCTCGTCAGACCAGACCACCGGAGCGTCGGGGTCCACGAGTCAGTACAAGCCGAACAACAGCAGCGGCAACCAGACCGGCTCCGAGGCCCACGTCACCACGTACGCCTACGGGACGCCGGCCTGGCATCGCGATGACTCGGCCCAGACTGACGACCAGTACCGCACCTGGGACCAGTTCCGCGGCTTCAGCACGGTGACGGTGCAGACGGGTGCGGCTCCCGAGCCGGTCACCCAGACGATCACCACCTACCTGCAGGGCATGAACGGGGACTACCTCTCCAACGGCAAGCAGCGCTCCGTGAGCGTCAACGCAACCCTGGGCGGCGACCCGACAAAGATCCTGGAGACTGTCCCGGACGACGACTGGCTCTCCGGCACCGCGCTGGAGACGGACACCTACTCGGCGGCCGGCGGCACGATCACCGGCGAAAAGGTCGCGGGCCCGTTCACCTTCACCACCACCCAGACCAAGGCCCAGACTCCCTGGACCGACTGGAACACCACCGACGACACCGGTACCGCCCCGGCGTTGTCCACGCTGCCCTCGCTGGTCGCCCGCAGGGATCTCTCCTCCACGTCGAGCACCTACGGGCTGCTGGCCGACGGCCAGACCTGGCGACAGAGCAAGACCGTCACCAACTACGACTCCAACGGCCGTCTCTCCACGGTCGACACCCAGGCGGTCGACGCCAAGTTCGGTGCGTCGACGAGCCCGCTGCAGGAGACCTGCAGCACCACCGGCTACGCGAACCCGCCGTCAGGCAACCCGCTGATGCTGAGCTACGCCGACCAGGGCACCACCGTGAACGGGGCGATCTCCGGGACGACCTGTCCCACGATCACCGCGTCGAACTTCCGGTCCGACAAGAAATCCTATTACGACGCCGCCGCCACGCTCGCCAGCCTGCCGACGTTCGGCCAGGTCGGCACCAACGGGTGGATGACCGCCACCAGCAAGGCCACCGGCTTCGACAGCAGCGGTGCCGAGCAGTGGCAACCCACCGCCGCGTTGAGCTACGACGCCGGTGGTCGGCTGATCGAGACGGACACACCCAACCCCGGCGACCCGACCGATCCCACCGGAACGAAGAACCCGCTGGTCGCGACCACCACGTACTCGCCGGCCTGGAAGCCCGCAGGTGGCAACTCCAACGCGACCTACGTCGAGAACGCCAACACGAAGAAGTGGATCACCAAGACCTGGCTTGACCCGCTGCGCGGCCTGACGACCAAGTCGGTCGACCCCAACGGGCGGACCACGACCACCAGCTTCGACGCGCTCGGTCGCCGCACTGCCGTCTGGCTTCCCGGCCAGGACCAGAGCGCCGGCGCAACTGCCAGTGAGACCTTCACCTACTCCGTCAACCCCGGGGCGACCTACGACGCCTACGGCGCGCTGACCGCCGAGGGCGCGCCGAGCTCAGTCACGACCGACTCCCTACAGGACGACGGCAGCACCTACGCCACCTCGATCACCATCTACGACGGTCTGCTGCAAGCCCGTCAGACGCAGTCGACCCCGCCGAGCGACACCGAGACGGGGCGTCTGATCACGGACACCTTCTACGACTCGCACGGCTGGCCCACGTACTCCTACGCGGCCTACCCCGATCCGAACAGCAACCCGCCGTCATCCACGCTCTACACCATGGCCGAGGCCAGCGTGCCGAGCGAGACCAGCACCTACTACGACGGCGAGGGACGGCCGACCACCCAGACGCTGTGGCACGACGCGCAGCAGCAGTGGCAGTCGAGCACGAGCTACCCCGGAGTCGACGAGACGACGCAGACGCCGCCAGCCGGCGGAGCCACCACGCAGTCGTTCACGAACGCTCTCGGTCAGACCGTCCGTACCGTCGTCAAGAACACGACACAGACTGTCAAGCTCACCCCCGGCACGGTGATCCCCTCGGGCACCCAGCTCAGCTCCGGCAGTGCCCGCCTCGCGATGCAAGCGGACGGCAACCTGGTGCTGTACTCGCTCGCGAGCGGCAGCGCCGTGTGGGCCACCGGAACCAACGGCAACAACGGCGCCTACGCTGCGCTCGCGAGCGATGGCAACCTGCACGTCTACAGCGTCAGCGGCGCCAGCCTGTGGTCGAGCGCGAACACGGCGGGTGCCGGGACCGTTCTTCAGCTGCAGAACGACTCCAACCTGGTGCTGTACAACAGCAGCGGAGCACCGACCTGGGCCAGCAACAGCTCGAAGACGAACCCAGGCGGAGATCTCACCACCAGCTACACCTACTGGCCCAACGGCCAGGCCCACACGATCAGCGACTCGGCGGGCAACCAGTGGAGCTACAGCTACAACCTGCTCGGTGAGCTCACCTCGCAGACCGACCCCGACAGCGGAACCAGCACCTACGGCCCGTTCGACGTCGCAGGGGACACCCTGCAGGCCACCGACCCGCGCGGAGCAACCCTGTCGTACCAGTACGACTGGGACGGACGCCTCACTGGTACCTACACCGGCGCCTGGACTGCCACGCCGAACCCGGCCAACCAGCTGACGGGATCCCTGTACGACACCCTGGCCGACGGATACCCGACCTCGTCCTCGCGCTATGTCGGCGGGAACATCAACGGTGGCAAGACCTACACCGACACCGTCGCCGGCTACGACCTGCAGTACCACCCGACGGGCAGCATCACCGACATCCCATCCAGCGACGGGTTCCCGCAGCCGGGCGCACTGCCGACCGGGATCAGCCCGGCGCCGACCGGCTACACGCGCTATGCGACGACCTCCGTGTACAGCAGCGTCGCCGGACTGTTGCAGAGCACGCAGTACGGCAACGACGGCGGCCTTCCGTCAGAGAATGTCCAGTACGCGTATAACAAGGCCGGTGAGCTCAGCGGCTTCAGCGGCTGGATCGCCTCCAACAACACTCCCACCTATCTCGCCTACACGGCCCACGACCAGTGGGGCCGGCTGCTGGAGGCCGACTACAACAACGCCGCCAGCGGCAGCGAGCTCAACTCGTACGCGCAGTACGACCCGCTGACGGGACGGGTCATCAAGACCAATGACTGGTCCCAGAAGACCGGCCTCGACCCTGACGTCGAGACCTACCTTTACAACCAGGCCGGTGAACTCACCGCCGTCGACGACCAGCAGACCGGTGGTGTCCGCGACACCCAGTGCTTCAGCTACGACGCCTTCCAACGCCTCACGACGGCGTGGAGCGACACCCAGGGCCTCGGCACTGCCGTAGCCCCGGGCAATGTCGGCGCATGCGCGAGCGCGAGCCCGACCAGTAGCGCGACCACGGCCGCTCCCACGGCCAACACCGTCGGCGGACCCGCTCCGTACTGGCAGAACTACACCTACGATCTGCTGGGTGACCGGACCTCCATGGTCAACCACGATCCGTCCGGCAACGCACTGAAGAACACCACCCAGACCATCTCCTACGCGGGGAGCAACGCCACCGCCCCGGCGAGCCAGCCGAACCAGGCAACCACGGAGACCACCAGCAACCCCACTTTGGGCAGTTCGACCGAGAACTTCGGCTACCTGGACAAGACCTACAACCCCAGCGGTCTCAACGCAGGTGACACCACCTCCCGCACCGCTTCCGCCACCGGCCCGTTGACGTCTGGCGTCAAGACCAGCACCGGCGGCGCGCTCTGCCTGGCCGACCCGGCCAATTCCGCCACCACCGGTACCCAGCTCGTCCTGTGGGGCTGCGGCACCGGCGGGCAGACGTTCACCTTCGACTCTGACGGCACCGTCCGGATCGTCGCCGCCAACAACACGACGCTGTGCATGGACATCAGCAGCACCAACGTCGTCCTCAACCCCTGCAACGGCGCCGCCGGTCAGCAGTGGCGCGCCACCTCGACCCACACCCTGATCAACACGAGCACCGGCAAGTGCCTGGCCGACCCGGCCGCGAGCACCACCCAGGGCACCAAACAGATCATCTACACCTGCACAGTCGGCCACGCCGAACAGACCTGGACTCCCACCGGCACCGGCAACGCTGTGCTGCCCGGCCAGGTCCAGACCACGAGCTACAACGCCGAGGGGCGTACGGCCAGCGTCACCACCCCCAACGGCACCACCAGCCAGACCAGCAGCTACCTCTACGACCCGAGCGGCGGACTGCTGGAGCAGACCAACTCGCTCGGCAACAACAAGATCCTCTACCTGTTCGGCGGGGCCGAGCAGATCTACCTGAACGCACCCAGCGGCGGGGCGAACGCCCTGCGCACGTACAGCGGTCCTGGGGGCGTCACGATCACCCGGACAAACACCAACACCCTCAACTACCAGGTCACGAACGCCCAGGGCACGGCCGAGTCCACCCTCGATGCCACCACTCTGAATGTGACCCACCGCTACTACGACCCCTACGGCAACCCGCGCGGAGCGCAGCCGTCCACCTGGGTCGACCCCTCGGAGAACCGCGGCTTCCTCGGCCAACCCACTGACACCAGCGCCGGAGCCGACCTCCTCGGCGCCCGCGTCTACGACCCAACCGTCGGCCGCTTTGGTAGCCTCGATCCCATCTTCCAGGCCGGCGACCCGAACCAGATGGGCGGCTACACCTACGCCGCGGACAACCCCTCCAGCACCCAGGACCCGACCGGATTCGACCCGCCGGGCTATGACGATAACTGCCACTACGCCGACATCGGCTGCCCCGGTTCCTCCGGCGGGGACAGCGGCAGCGGTGGTTCCTCCGGCGGAGACGGCGGCAGCGGCGCTCCGAGTGGTGTCTGCACCTGTCAGTGCCAGGGCGACTGCGGCCCCGCAGCCCAGACGACCATGGCCACGGTCCAGGCGCTCAACAAGTGGATCAAGCAGTGGAGCCCCCAGTCGAACGATCCCAAGTACGTCGCGCTCATGTGGATGGGCCTCCTCGCCCAGCCCGGCGAGAACGTCCACGGTGACTACTGGAGCGGCGCGAAGATCGGAGGACAGGCATTCTGTTTCGGCCGTGAGGCGTGCAACCAGGCACTCAGATATCTCCAGAACACCGGGGACCTACAGGGTGCCAAGGTCATCGCCGCGCTCTACTGCGTCTGGAACGACTGCATTCACAACGGGCAGTACAGTGCGCAGGAGTACCACAAGGGTCAGGTGTTCTCGCAGCAGTTGACCTCGGAGTTCCTGCTGGTCCTGGACGCAGCCGGCGACCATCTCGGCGGAGACTCCTGTTCATGCGCCTGCAGTTTCGATCCGAACACGCCGGTCCTCCTTGCTGACGGGAAGGCCAAGCCCATCGGTGAACTCAGGATCGGAGACGAGGTCGAATCGGCCGATCCCGCTACCGGCAGGGATGCGGGGGCTCGGCAGGTCTTGCGCGTTCTGATCAACCACGACACTGACCTCCTCGATGTCACGGTCGGCGACGGCCATGGCCACACGTCAGTCCTTCACACTACTGCGAACCACCCGTTCTGGGACGAAACCACCCACAGTTGGGTGCGAGCCGATCACCTTCTGGCGGGCCACGCGCTCGCCAGTACGGATGGCCGCCACCCGATCGTGCTTGCGACGAGGCTTACTCGCGGCGCGGCCTACCGCTGGAACCTGACGGTTGACCTGCTTCACACCTACTATGTGATGGCAGGCAGTGTCCCGGTGCTGGTGCACAACTCCTCGTGCATTCAGTTCGGAAACGATCTCGCTGCTGCTGAGGCCGCTAACGAGCTGATCGAGAGCCTTCAGCAGACGGGTGAACTCCCTCCCAATTATGTGACCAAGGATCAGGCCGCGGCTGCAGGGTGGAAGCCAGGAAAGGCATTGGGCAACAGTATTCCTGGCGGGCAGATAGGCGGCGATGTCTTCAACAACACGGATGATCTTGTTCCGAACGCGCCGGGTCGCACCTGGTTCGAGGCAGACGTGGGCTTGAATCCCATGATGTCCAGGGCTAAGCAGCCTGGCTGGCGGCTCCTGTATTCGGATGACGGCCTGGCGTATGTGACGTCGGACCACTATGAGACGGCCTATCAGCTACCGAACTGGAAGTAAGAGGATGTTGGTCGTCATCGATGGGTTGCTGGTCCGGTCTGAAGCGGACCTGCATGAAGCGTTGGCAAGGGTTCTCGACTTTGGTCCTTACTACGGAAGGAATCTCAACGCCCTGTGGGATCGCCTCTCCACTGATGTGGAGCGTCCTGTCGAGCTTGTCTGGCAACACTCGGCGGCAAGCAAGGAGGCGATGGGGGCTGAAGTGTTCGAGAAGATCTCGTCCTTGTTGGTCAGAGTGATGGAGCAGGACGAGTCCTTCGGGCTGGAGGAAAGGCTCACGCTGCGCTTCGAATAGCGAACGTCCGGGCGTGAACGCGAAAGGGCCCCACTGGAGGATGTTGATCCAGCGGGGCCCTTTTACGTGCCGTCACAGCCTCCCGGCCTCCCGGAAGCGGCTGAGGATGCGGCGAGTGCGCTCGTGCTGGGGTCGCCGAAGACCTGTTCTAAAGGTGCCTCGCTCCAGGATGACGCCGTCCGCCAGGAAGCAGACCTGGTCGGCGACGTCCTGCGCGAAGGCCGTCTCGTGGGTGGCCAGCACCATGGTGCGGCCCTGCTCCTTGAGGCCGCGGACGACGGAGAGGACCTCGGTCACCAGCTCCGGGTCCAGTGCCGCGGTGATCTGGTTGAGCAGCAGCACGCGCGGCTCGGAGTCGATCGCGCGGACCAGTGCCACGCGCTGCTGCTGGCCGGTGAGGCGGTCCGGGTACTCCTTGGCCTTGGCGGCGAGCCCGAGGCGGTCCAGCAGTTCGAGGGTCTGCTGCTCGGCCCGGGCCCGAGGAACGCGGTGGACCCGGAGCGGGCCGAGGGTGTGATGTGCCTCCCCTCGTAGCGTAGAAACCATGAGTGGACGGGAAGTTGGGAGTCATGGCGGAGAAGAGGCGGAGGTTCGACGCGGAGTTCCGTGAGACATCCGATGCAGTTGATCTGTCAAGCGGCAGCTGGGAGGTCCTGGGTTTGTGGAGGTGAGAACGCGGTGCTCTCGTCGTAGTGGGTGCGTGTGGTGAGGCAGTGGTGGAGACAGCCGAGCAGGCGATTGAAGAGGTTGCGTTGGGCAGCGGTGTGGCGGTCGCCGGCTTCTCGTCTGCGGTCGTAGTGGGCTCTGGCGCCGACTGAGGCGGTGAGCGAGGCGAAGGCCCAGAGGTAGCCGACTGCGGCCAGTCGTTGGTTCTTGACCCGGCGGGCCAGGACCGCGTGGCTCTTGCCGGGCGCCCGGGTGACCGGTGCGGCCCCGGCGAAGGCCTTGAGGCCTCGGGCGTCGGTGAAGCGGGATCGGTCGTCCCCGATCTCGGCGAGCACCCGGGCGCCGGTGAGCGAGCCGAGCCCTGGAAAGCTGGTGATGATCTCGGCGTCCGGGTGTTTCTCAAAAGACTCCACTGCCGCATGGGCGAGGTCGTCCGCGCTGGTGCAGGCGGCCTCCAGCTTGCGGACCAGCGTCACGGTCTGGTGTCCCATCGCCTCTTCGACCAGCGGTAGTTGACGCATGTGAGCGAGTCGGAAAGCTATCCGAAGCCGCTCGGCCTCGGCCTCGATGCCGCGTTGGCGGCCGGCTCGCTTCAGCAGGGCCCGCAACTGGGCGAGGGTGAGCTTGGCGGCCTGCGCCGGGGTAGGCGCCACGGCCAGGATGATGAGGGCCGACGGGGCAGCCAGGCCGTCGCGGGAGGTGAAGGTCGCGAGGGCGGCGGGGAAGTATTCGTGGAGGTGGGAACGGAGTTTGTTGCCGGCCTGGGTGCGGTCCCAGACCGCGTCCTGCTGGGCCCGGGCCAGGATCGCGATCGCCTGGGCCAGTTCGGAGTCCTGGGGCAGCGGGTGGTGGACTGCGGCGTCGGTGCGCAGGATGTTGGCCAGGATCATGGCGTCGAGGTGGTCGGACTTCTTGCGGGCGACCGCGTGCCGGTCGCGGTAGCGGGCGGCGGCCATCGGGTTGATCGCGTAGACCGGACGGCCGGTGGCGCGCAAGCAGGCCACCGGCAGGCCGCGGGAGGTCTCGATGGCCACCGGGATCCGCTTGTCCTCGCTGTCGCCGTGCGCCGCCAGAAGCTCAAGTAACTCGTTGAGGCCTCGAGCGTCGTCGCTGATTCGGGCCCGGGCCACCAGAGCCCCGTCGCTGTCGGTCAGGGCGACATCGTGGTGGTCGCTGGCCCAGTCGATACCGCAGAACACTTTCATCGGCCTCACTCCAGTCCTCTCCCTGGGTGGTGCATTGCTGCTGGTCGCAGCCGTGCAGGGACACGCGTCTCCCTAATGGAAGGGCTCGATGGCCCTGCATCCGATTAGCCGTTCGTGACCCCAGCGACTGGCAGGGCCCTCGGGTCTTCCTGGGAGCTCGCGGGCTCCCGGCACGGTGAGAGGTAGCCCCTGTCAGTGGCTCAGACCACCAACATCAACGATCTGATCATCGGATCGGACACGTTTGCAGACTGCGGCGAATGCATGCGATGGGAGTGGACGGGGCCGGGGACCGACTCTCACGACAGGGGTCCCGCCCCAGGGGGCTGTTACGGCTCTCCCGACACCGACCGCCGCCACCACCACCACATGCGCCAACGAGACGGGTGCGACCGAACCAGTCTGGAACAAGAGCTCGTCGGCCCTGGGCTTGGTCGGGTCTCAGCTTGACTCTGTCGGGGATCTTGTGATTTTCGGGACGCCGGACGTGATCGCGTGTTCCGGTGGGATCGTGCATATGCGTCTCACCAGAGGTGGCCTGGATGTCCATCCGTCCAAGTTCGGGTCGACAGGTTCCGGAGCTTACGGCCCGCGTCGCCCGTGCCAGCAACCCCAACGGCACTCCGGCCATGTGGATCCGGGACCGTTTGGACGGACTGTGGGGCGACGAGGACTTCGCACAGTGGTATCCCCGGGACGGGCGGCCGGGCCTGTCACCGGCCCAGCTGGCCACCGTCTGCGTGCTGCAGTTCCTGCTTGACCTCTCCGACCGGCAAGCCGCCGAGGCCGTTCGCTGCCGGATCGACTTCAAGTACGCGCTGGGACTGGAGCTGGACGACCCGGGCTTCCACCACAGCGTGCTGGCCGACTTCCGCGACCGCCTGACCGAGGAGGGCCGCGCGGACCACCTGCTGGACCTGGCCCTGACCAGGCTGAAGGACGCGGGCCTGGTCACCGGACGCGGGCGCCAGCGCACCGACTCGACCCACGTCCTGGCCGCTGTCCGCGACCTGACTCGACTGGAACTCATCACGGAGGCCATGCGCGCGGCGCTGGAGGAACTTGCCCGCACCGCCCCCGAACGGCTTGTGGGCCTGGTCACCGAGGACTGGGGCAAGCGCTACGGTCGCCCGGTGCGACTGGGCAAGAACCCCACTCACCCCGCGACCAGGATCAAGAACACCGGCCGCGACGCCCGCTTGCTGCTCGAGCATGTCCATCGCAACGTCCCCGGCTTACGCCCGGGACCGCGGGTCCAGGCACTTCGCCGGATCTTCCTGCAGAACTACCAGGTCAACGCCGCAGGCACGCTCCGCTGGCGCACCGGCGAGGACGGTGGACTGCCGCCTTCGGCCGCCGCTGTCGTCTCCGCCTACGACACGACAGCCCGCTACGCCCGCCGAGGACACGCCACACAATGGACCGGGTTCTTGGCCCACATCAGCGAGACCTGCGACGACGGACAGGTCAACGTGATCACCGACGTGGCCACCGCACCGGCCACCGAGTCCGACGCGCGGGCACTGCCCGGGATCCACGACCGGCTGGCCCACCGCAGACTGCTGCCCGCCGAGCACCTGGTCGACAGCGGCTACACCTCCGTCGTCCACCTGGACCGCGCGGCCCGTGACCACCAGGTGGCGCTGGTGGGCCCCTTGCCCGTCGGCGGCGGCGCCCCCCAGCGTCGCCAGCGGGCCGGCTTCGGACGGGACGCCTTCGATATCGACTTCATCGGCAAGCAGGTCACCTGCCCCAAGGGGCAGGTCAGCCGCAGCTGGTACGGCCCCTACTCGACTTCCTCCAAGAACGCGGCCCCGGTCATCGTGGTCAAGTTCGCCAGGAGCCAGTGCGGCCCCTGCGCCGTCCGTGATCAATGCACCCGCGGTAGTGCCCGGATCGTGGGCTTCCCGCCACAAGAGCTCTTCGATCTGCAGGCCAAGGCACGCGCCGAGGGCCACAGCCCCGCCTGGCGCGAACGCTACTCAACACGGGCCGGGATCGAGGGCACTGTCTACGAGTTCACCCACGGCCACGGCATGCGGCGATGCCGCTACCGCAGCAAGGACAAAGCCCATGTCCAGCACGTCTTGACCGCCATGCCGCCGCCGATACGCCATCGCTGTCAACGTCGAACGCCTCAGCGAACAGTCACCCGTCGCCGAGGTGCACAAGCCCCGCGCTCCACGACCACCAACAGCCTTCCAGGGATTCTTGGACCAGCACGGCATCCCCCGCCTGCACTCATGGCGAGCGGTGAGCGACTGACGGCGGTTCCCAAGATCCCCGACAGAGTCAAGCTCAGAAGCCATTGTCGTACCGATCATGGTGAGCATCGGTTCGACTGGTGCGGCTCGGTCGGGTGATCTTCAGTGGGTGCGCGCATGAAGGTAGGGCCTCCTGGTCAGCTCGGGATTGTCGAAGCCCGAAGCCCAGGAGGCCCTCATGTCTCAGTCTTGCGCTGTCCTGCCCGCGGAGTCCAACTCGGTTCCCCGGTCGTGTGATTGCCTCGCTCACCGGATCGGAAAGGCGGCCGACCATCGCGAACGGGCGCGGACCTATCCGTCCGACATGACGGACGCCGAGTGGGCCGAAGTCCGTGCGTCGCTGCCGGTGCCGGGATGGCTGGAGGGCAGGGGTGGGCAGCCGGAGGGCTACTGCCACCGACAGATGATCGACGCGGTTCGTTACCTGGTCGACAACGGGATCAAGTGGCGGGCCATGCCGGCCGACTTCCCCGTCTTTCTGTGGAATCCGATCCGTCAAGTGGCTCGGTAGATCCTGCTGGTCGATTTGTGTTGGCCGATTGGGCAGACGGCCGAGAGACTCAGGCTGTGGACATGGGGATCTCTGGTTTCGAGCCGTCCTTTCTGGTCGGGTTCGAGGCGATTCGGCAGGCGCACGGATCACGGCTGGCGAAGTTCGCCGGTAGGCGGCTGACTGGCTTCGCCGTGGTGCGTTTCGCCGAGGACGGGGACTGGTGTCAACGAGACCACGCTGGCGACCTGGGTCTCGCGCGCGCCGCAGGCCGGTGCCGCCCGGTCCGGGGAGAGCGAGGAGCTGGCGCGGTTGCGTCGGGAGAACCTGCAGCTCAAGCGGGACAACAAGGAGCTGGCGATGGAGCGTGCTGTGCTCAAACGCTTCATGGTCCTGTGGGTGAAGTAGCTGCGGCGGACCCGGCGGCGCTCGTCGGGGCGATCAGCGACCAGAGGACCGAGTACGACATCCCGCACACCGTCGCCTGCCGCGCGCTCGGCGTGTCCCAGGCGTGGTTCTACAAGTGGCGATGCAGACCGGCCGAGCCGACGAAGTGCGAGGTCAGGAGAGCGGCACTGGAGGAGCGGATTACGTACTTCTTCGGTGAGTCCGGTTTCCCGTCGCTGCCTGGGCTATGCGATGGGCGAGCGGCACGACGTCGCTCTGGTCTGTGCGTCCCTGAGGATGGCGGTCGCCACCCGGGGCGGCGAGGTGGGCGGCGTGATCTTCCACGGCGAGGCGTACAACGGCCTGTGCGACAGGTTGGGCGTGGTGCAGTCGGTGGGGCGTGTGGGCCCGGCGCTGGATAATGCCGCCGCCGAGAGCTTCAACTCGCTGATCAAGGTCGAGTACATCCACCGGCAGCACTTCACCACGCGTGACCAGGCCCGGATCAAGATCGCCCCCTGGATCACGGACTTCTACAACACCCGCCGCAGGCATACCTCGGCAGCTGGCCATCCACCCGCCGAGCTCGAACGGACCATCAGCAACGCGCGCGCCGACCACTTTCAGGCAGGACCGAACCGCGTAATGAAGGTCTCTACGGATTCGAGGGGATGGACAGTGATGCTGTCCAGCAGCGTTGATGTGTGGGCACAGATTGTACGGCTCGAAAAGGACGCTGATCCGCCGCTGGAAGCTTGGCGGATTCAGGGCCGGTCATGGCTGTTGGCCGGGTCCGTTTCCCCCTGGGAACGGCCCGGCCGTAGGTCACTCATTCCCTTGGTGGCTCAGGGCCGCGGCCGGGATGTCGAGTCGGCGTCAGTTGTGCACGTTGAGGATGTGCTGCGCCGAGTAGTCCAGCTGCTTCCACACGCCCGCGCGCGGGTGCGAGTAGAGCGACAGGCGAAGGTCGTAGGTGCCGACCGGCCAGCCGCCCGCAGCCGCCTTGCCGCCGAAGTAGGCGGTGCGGCCGGAGTGGCGCGGGTCGCAGAGGATGGTCTGCCACGAGCTCCAGTGGCCGCGGTAGAGCACGCGGCCCTGCAGGCAGAGCTCCGGCGTGCTGGTGCGGGAGTCGTAGCCCTTGCCAGTCTGGTAGAACACGGTGTGGGCCTTCACGCTGCTCGGGACCGAGAGCGTGACGTAGTGCGAGGCGGCCGACGTGGCCGGAGCGGCGTTCGCGGCGACCGCGGTGCCGGCGACGGTGGCGACCGCGACGGCGGCCACGGCGGCGGCGCGCATGACAGTGCGCATGCTGAATCCCCCCATAGATGTGGTTGTTCGTCATGATCCGTGCGGCAAGGAGAGCCCACGAATCATCAGGGGCAAAGCTAGCTCACAGCCGGGTCGGGCCGCACCTCGGTTCGGGGATGATCCAGGTGTTCCCGATCACCGCTTCGGCGGTGCCTGCGGCCGGTACCAGTGCTGATGCGGTTCGAGGGGTGGCCGCGGTGGCCGCGGACGGCGCCGACGGGGCGGCAGATCGCCCTCGCGGCGCGCCCGGTGGACGATCAGACCCAGCCAGCCCAGACCCATCGCCGCGACCAGGACCAGCCCGAGCGTGGAGAAGAACGCGAACAGCTCCACCTGGTTCTGCGTCGGGCTCGGCAGGTAGCCGAGCTCGAAGACGGCCCGCTGCCAGCGCGTCTCCGTCAGCCGGCCGACGATCCAGGTCGCGACCGAATGGCTGCTGTCCCACAGGGCGTGCAGGACGGAGACGCCCAGAAAGGTCAGGACGACGGGCAGGTTGAACCGGAACCGGCCGTTGCCGCGCCGTTCGTGGAAGAGCACGGCCCCGAGGATCGCCGTCCACAGGCCGTGGCCGACCGGGGCCAGGACGCCCCGCAGGATCTCGGTGGAGACCAGGTCCCGCAGCGAGTAGCCGTGTTCGGTCAGCACCGCGTTGAAGGCGTAGCCGGCGCTCTCGAACGCGGCGAAGCCGAAGCCCACCGTCGCGCCCAGCACCAGGCCGTGCCGGACCCCCGCGGCGGGCGCGCGACGGGTGAGCAGGATCAGCGCCCAGGCCTTGACGGCCTCCTCGATCAGCCCGATCCCCAGATAGAGCCAGAGCGACGACTCCAGCAGGTAGTACTCCAGCAGTGAGGCGCCGAGCACGCCGATGATCCCGCCGACCGCGAAACAGGAGACGATCCTGTCGGTGCCGAGATCCTGGCCGTACCGCTCGTGCGCCCAGACCACGAAGCTGCCCGGCACCAGGAAGCTGCCCAGCAGCACCACGGTCGGCAGCAGGTTGTGGTTGCCCGTCCAGTAGGTGACGACCACGCTGGCCACCCACAGCGCCAGGCCGGAGAGGAAGCAGGTGCGCCAGCGGTGGGTGCGCATGGTCGGACCTCCGGGCGACTGGACCTCCTTCTCTTTCTGCCATATTTCCGGCCAAACCGCAGCCTTCCGCCCAGTCGCCCCGGGGGAACCAAACATGTCGCTTACAGGGCGTTCCTATAGATTCGGCCTGTGAGGAGCAATCGGCCCGGCCCGCGGACGGGCGCCTCCGCGCCGTCGGCGCCGGTGCCGCTCGACGACGGTGCCGCGCTGCTGGGCCTGCCGATGTGGCAGCGGCTGCTGCCGGTCGGCGGTGCGATGGCCGCGGTCTGCGCGGTCGACCTGCTCTCCGGTCGGGACACCTACCTGGCCTCGCTGATGTCCGTCGTCCCGCCGTTGGCCGCGTTGCTGCTGTTCCCGATGGAGGTGGTGATCAGCAGCTGTCTGGGCCTGCTGCTGATGGTCGGGCTCACCCGCTACGACGGCCTGGGCGACGCCGAGGCGCGCCGTCTTTTCGAGGGCACCCTGGTGGCGTACGCGGCGCTCACTCTCGCGGCGGTGTTCATCTCGCACTTCCGGATCGTCAGAACGCGGCACCTGGTGGCGGTCCGCACTGTTGCCGAGGCCGCGCAGCTGGCCCTGCTGCCGCCGCCCGAACCCGAGGTCGGCCCCGTGCGGGTGGCCGCGCGCTACGTCTCGGCGGCGGATCTGGCCCAGATCGGCGGCGACCTCTACGCCGTCCTGGAGACCCCTTTCGGTGTCCGTGCGCTGATCGGCGACGTGCGGGGCAAGGGCCTGCCGGCCGTGCGGATGGCGTCGCTGGTGCTGGGCGCGTTCCGCGAGTCCGCCTACGACGAGCCGGAGCTGACGGGCGTGGCCCGGCGGCTGGAGCGGAGTGTGGCCAGGCACGCGGTCTCCGGGGAGTTCACCACCGCGCTGCTGGTGCAGTTCGAGCCGCCGGGCACGATCGAGCTGGTCCACTGCGGCCACGTGCCGCCGCTCCGGGTCGCGGCGGACGGCACCGCGACGACACTCGACCCGCCGGATCCCTGGGTCCCTCTGGGCCTGGCCCAGCTGGCCGGGGGCAAGCCCCAGCCGTGGCTCGAACGGTTCGCCCCCGGTGACAGGCTTCTGCTGTGCACCGACGGCGTGGTCGAGGCCCGCGGCGCCGACGGCTCCTTCTACCCCCTGGCCGAGCGCCTTCCCGCGCTGGTCGGCGCGGCCGACGGCGACCTGGCGGCGGCGCTCGCCGCGGTCCACGCGGACGTCGTCCACGTCACGGGCGGCCCCCTCCGCGACGACGCCGCCCTGATGCTGCTCTCCTGGGCGGACCCGCCCTGAGGCAGCGAAGCTGCCTTCAGGGGCGCGAGGCCCTGCTCAGTCAACCAACTGCGGGCGCGAGCAACCACCGGCGTTCGGATGGCCCTGCGCGCCCCGGACCATCCGCATGTCAGTGGCTTGTCGCGCCCATGCAGGGGACACCTTCCAGCCGAAGGCCGGGGGAGGAGCCGCACGTCGGCAGAGCCCCGTGCCCCTGGACGGTGCAACCGGCTGTGGGCAGGGAAGGCGAACGAACGGGGCCCGCGCCGCCGCCGGAGGCGGTGGGTGCGGGCCCCGAGGGCGTCAGCGGACCGGGAGGAGCTGGGTGCCGTCCTTGTGGACGGCGACCAGGGCGGTCGGGTCCAGGCCGAGGAGGGCCAGGATGGTCGGGGCGATCTGCTTGGTCTGGACCGCCTGGTTGTCGACGACCTGGCGCGGCGCGAACGCGCCGCTGATCACCAGCGGGACGTCGAGGTCGTCCGCGTGGGCGCCACCGTGCTCGGCGACCTTGCCGGTGCCGCCGGTGTAGACGACGCCGTACTGGGCGATGCCGAAGATGTCCGGGACGCGGGCGTCACCGGGCTTCACACCGAAGTACTTCGCCGCCTCGGCGCCCGCGTAGACCTTGGAGAGGCCGCTCTGGGTGAACGCCTTCGGCGCCTTGTTGATGTCGGTGCCGTTGCCGTGCTGCGCGAGCAGGTAGGACTTGGCGAAGTCCGTCGCCGCCGCGGAGCGGTCGTTCAGCCAGATCAGCATGCCGTCGTCGTCCACCGCGTGGGCGACCAGGTCGCCTGCGGTCGGGTGGAGCTTCTTCCAGGCCGCGTTCAGGCCGTCCAGCAGCGGGCCGTCGTCGATGCGGTTCAGCGCCTTCGGGTCGGTCGGCGACTGGCCGTGCTTCGCGGACAGGATGATCGTGGTCACCTTGTCCAGGTGCCGCTTCTTCAGCTCGGCGACCATGCGGCCGATCTCGCTGTTGACGAAGTCGAGGTTCTTGATCACGAGCGGGCCGGGCACGTTCTTGGAGACGTAGCCACCCTGCAGGCCGTCCGAGGTGGGCAGCTTCTCCGCCGTGGAGACGGCCTGGAAGTTCATGCCGAAGATCGACGGCGTGCCGACGCGGTCGGTGCGCTGGTGGTTGAAGCCGTCGATCTCGTTGAGGACGGCCTGCACCTTGTAGGTGTCGTACTGCTCGGTGGCCTTGTTGTCCGTGGTCCAGTCGTTGCCGGCCGGGTAGCCGTTCGCGTCCGAGTTGATCTCCGGGGTGAACAGGTCGTCGATACCGGTGCCCGTCGGGCCGTTCAGGATGTCGTAGGCCGCGTGCTTGTCGGCCCAGGCGGTGCGCAGGCCGGCGTCCTGGGCCACCTCGAAGATGGTGTTGGCCTCCAGGTAGGAGTGCGGGTAGACCGGCTTGCAGGTCTTCGGGTCGACCGGCAGCTTGCTCGGGTCGATCAGGCTCTGCGGGGTGCCGGTCATCTGCAGGATCGAGCCCGGGAGGCCCTTGAGGCCCTGGCCGGCGTCGATGCTGGCCTTGTTCCTGTCCAGGTCCTCGGTGAAGTCGATCTCGACACCGGGCTTGACGCCCTTGCAGTTCGTGGTGCCGGCCGGCAGCAGCTTCGCGTTCCAGGTGTCGTCGTAGTAGACGCCGGTGGTGCCGGGGCCGCCACCGGTGACCTGGGCGACCATGCCGGGGAAACTGTCCGACGGCGTGGTGGTGCCGGCGTGGGTGTACTCGGTGCCGTTGCCGACCAGGCGCGCGAGCGCGGAGCCCGGGTGGGCGGCGATGTAGAACGCGAGGTCCGACTGGTGCAGACCGTCGACCGAGAGCAGCAGCACGTGGCGCAGCTGGCTGGTCGGCGCGCCCTTCAGCGGGGAGGCGACAGCCTGGGCGAAGAAGGCCGCGCCGAGCATGCCGGCGGAGCCGAGCATGGCTGCGAGACGCAGGGTACGTCGGGTCACGGAACTCTCCTCGTCGCGCGCTGTTGCTCGAGTCGTGCAAGTGGTCTGGGCCAGCGCAACGCCCGCGACATGACTAGTGGCCCGGGATGGCTCAACGGGGGACGGTCGTTGAACAGCGGACGACCAACGGGAGCTCTTACCAGCTCCTTGTCGTCGTGTCGCGGCTTCTCCGGTGAGCCGTTCGGGCTTGCCGAGCACCTTCTGAGGATATGTCGAGCGATGGGCCGAATTGGTTAACGCCGGGCAGGAGACAGGGATGTTCCAGCTGAGACCTCCGGCGGCGCCCAGCCTGTGGTAGCCCACGTGGTGGTCCGCCGCACGACCGTCGGACGGATGGGAAAGCCTGGCCGGTCGGGGGTGGTCGACCTGTCGGTGGGCCGTCCTATGCTGGCGCGATGGCTGCCCTCGACACCGCTACCGGCGGGCCCGGGACCCACGCCGCCGGCACCACGCCGCGCGACGCGTGGCTCTGCGCCACGCTGCTGCTGACGCTGGGTTCGCTGCTGGGCGCCGCGCTGGCCGCGCCGCCCACCGGACAGGGCGCGGGCGCTGCCCTCGGCGGCCTGCTCTTCCTCGGCTCCTCGGTGCACGTGGCCAGCAGCGCCTGGTTCGCCACCGTGCCCGAGGTCCGGCGCTTCATGGCGGCCCGGCGCGCCCGCTACGTGGTGGCACCGCTCGCCCTGGTCGGGGCGATGGCGGTGCTCGGCGCCGTGGTGCCGCAGGGGCCGTTCGCGCTGCTGCTGCTCGCCTTCTTCGCCTGGCAGTTCTTCCACTTCCAGAAGCAGAACCTGGGCCTGGCCGCGCTGGCCTTCACCGCCTACGGCGTGGGCCCGCTGCGCCGGGGCGAGCGGCTGGCCATCACCGCCTCCGGCGTGCTCGGCACGTTCGGCCTGGTCTGCCGTCCGGTACTGCTGGGCCTGGGCGGTTCGGTGCCGCGCCTGGGAGCGCTGTTCCCCCTGGCCGCCGGGCTCTTCGCCGCCGCGGTCGGGTACGGCGCGGTGGAACTGCTGCGCCGCCGCGCGCGGGAGCGTCCGTGGCAGGTGGCGGTGTTCTACGTCACCGCGCTCGGCTTCTTCCTGCCGGTCTTCCTGTTCGACGCCCCGTATGCCGCCGTCGCCGGGCTGACGATGGCGCACGGCTTCCAGTACCTGGTGATGATGGGCCTGGTGGCCGGGGGCGGGCCCGGCGACCGGATACCCAGGCTGATCTCGGTGGCGCTGCTGGTCAACGTGGCGCTGCTGCTCGGCCTGCTGCTCAACCTCACCTCCCACCTGCACACCGGAGGCCCCGCGGAGCGGGCGCTCTACGGGGCCTACCTGGGTGCGGTGATGGCGCACTTCGTCGTGGACGCGGGCCTGTGGCGGCTGCGGGACGCGTTCCCCCGCGCCTTCCTGCGGGAGCGGCTGCCCTACCTGTTGGGCTGAGTCGCCGCCGGGCCCGCGCCGCCGCAGCCGCCGACCGCGCTCGCGGCTGCGCCGAAGAACAGCACGAGGCCGACCGCGAGCCCGGCCAGCGCCACCAGCGAGACCAGTACGGCGAGCGCCGCCTTGCGGCCGCGCCGCCGCGCGGCGTCCTCGCGTGCCTGTGTCCCGCCCACCTGTTCCTCGCTCGCCCCGTCGGGAGCGGGCAGGGTGTCCGTCCAGGTCGTGTCCGTCGTCATGCCCCTTGGACGTGGCTGGTCACCCGTGGGTTCCCCTGCCGGGTAACGATTATGACGTGAGGTCAGTAGCGGGCGCCGGTCGGGGCCGGGAGGGCGTCGAGCTCGGCGAGGTCCGCCGTGCTCAGGGTCAGCGCCGCCGCGCCCGCGTTGTCGACGAGGTACTTCGGCGTCTTGGTGCCGGGGATCGGCACGACATACCGCCCCTGGGCCAGCACCCACGCGAGCGCGACCTGCGCCGACGTCGCGCCGTGGCGCTCCGCGACGGCCTTCACGGTGTCGACGATCGCCTGGTTGGCGACCAGCGCGTCCGCCTGGAAGCGCGGCAGCGTGGCGCGCCAGTCGTCGGCCGGCAGATCCTGCGCGCCGGAGAAGCGCCCGGCCAGGAAGCCCCGTCCCAGCGGGGAGAACGGCAGGAAGGCGATGCCCTGGCTCTCGCAGCGGGGCAGCACTTCCGCCAGCGGGTCGCGGGTCCACAGCGACAGCTCCGACTGGACCGAGGCCACCGGGTGCACCGCCTGCGCGCGCTCGATCTCCGCCACGCCGACCTCGGAGAGCCCGATCGCGCGGGCCTTGCCGGCGGCGACGGCCTCCGCCATCGCGCCCCAGGACTCCTCGATCGGCACCTCGGGGTCCACCCGGTGCAGCTGGTACAGGTCGACGTGGTCGGTGCCGAGCCGCCGCAGGCTCGCGTCGATCGCGGCGCGGATGTGCTCCGGCCGCGCGTTCCGGTCCAGTGCGGCCGAGCTGCCGCGCAGACCGCCCTCCGGCAGGACCAGGCCGACCTTGGTGGCCAGTACGGCCCGCTCGCGGTGTCCGCCGGCCAGCGCCCGGCCGACCAGTTCCTCGTTGGTGAACGGCCCGTACACGTCGGCGGTGTCGATCAGCGTGACGCCCAGGTCCAGTGCCTGGCGGATGACGCCGACGGAGGCCTCGTCGTCGCGTCCGCTGGGGTCGTAGGCATGGGACATGCCCATGCAGCCCAGGCCGACGACGCCGACCTCGGCGCCGCCCGCGCCGAGCGTGGTGGTGCGCACGCTGTTGTTCTCGCTGCTCATCTGCGGTGATCCCCCTGGTGCGGATGGTTTGTGATCAACGATAGTTGAGCACCTCAATTTCGCGGACGTAGACTCGCTCCATGAGCACCAGCAAGGCCGACCTGATGGACGTGATCGCGGCCGTCGGCGGCGCGTACTACCAGGACTTCGCCGTCGTCGCCGCACGGCACGGGCTGACGCCCGTCCAGGCCAAGGTGTTGGGCGCGGCGGTCCGCGCGCCGCTGCCGATGCGCGCCCTGGCCGAGGCGCTGGTCTGCGACGCGTCCAACGTCACGGGCATCGTCGACCGGCTGGAGGCCCGCGGCCTGGTCCGCCGCGAGGCCGGCCCGCAGGACCGCCGAGTCAAGATCGTCACGGCGACCGAGGACGGCCGCGCGGCCATCCTTGCCGTCCGCGAGGACATGAAGTCCGTCCACGACGCGCTGGACCGCCTCGACGAGCAGGAGCGCGGCACCCTGCACGAGATCCTGCAGAAGCTGCTGCCGGAGCTCAACCAGGCGACCGGCTGAGCCCCCGCGGCCCGGCCCGGTGTCGGACCCCCTGGCTACGATCCCGCCCATGAGCATGATCGGAGAGTACGTCCGGCTGACCCCCGCCGAGCTCGACCGGGCCCTGGGAGACCCGGACTGGGCGTACGGGTTCGTCCAGCAGCTGATGGACGCGGCGGACGCGGGTGCCCGCCGCCTCGACGTGGACAAGGCCTGGGACTCCCTCGACCACCTGCTGCGCCGGATCGGGTTCCCCGTCGACGTCGTGCACGGTGAGGACGAGATCCAGAACGCCGGTGACTGGGGCTACGGGCCGCCGAGCTACCTCACCCCGGAGCAGGTCGGCGTCGCGGCCGAGGCGTTGGCGGCGCTGTCGGGGGAGGCGCTCGTCGCCGGTGTCGCGGCGGAGGAGCTGACGGGCGACGAGCACTACCCGAACCTCGCGGCGCAGGAGGTGCCGTCGTGGCTGACGTACGTCGTCCACCACTTCGAGGCGCTCGCCGCGTTCCTGGGTGCGGCGGCCCACGCGGGTGACGGCGTGCTGCTCTGGGTGGACTGACGCGACGTCACTGCGGGAACGCGGGCAGCGCCGTCTCGAAGAGCCACTCCTGCAGCAGGTCGTCCACCGGCACGGCGGCATACCTGCGGACGTGGGCGAGGAACGCCTCCGTGGTCACCAGGGAGTGGCGGTGCAGGCGGGTCCAGTCCCGCAGCATCCGGACGAAGGCCTCGTCCCCCAGCACCACGCGCAGCGCGTGCACGGTGACCCCGCCCCGCTGGTAGAGGCGGTCGTCGAACATCAGGCGGCGGCCCGGGTCCGCGAGGCGGAGGTCCTGGGGCAGCGAGGCGAGCAGCTGGTAGGCCTTCGCGGCGCGCTCCGCCGCCGGCGCCGCGCCCGAGGCCTCGGACCAGAGCCACTCCGCGTACTTCGCGAAGCCCTCGTTGAGCCAGATGTGCCGCCAGTCCGCCACCGAGAGGCTGTTGCCGAACCACTGGTGCGCCAGCTCGTGCGCGACCATCCGCTCGGACTGCCAGCCGGGCTCCAGATGGTTGGTGCCGAAGGTGGCCATCGCCTGCGCCTCGACGGGGACGTCCAGCTCCTCGTCGACCACGACGGCGGTGTAGCGGTCGAAGGGGTAGGGGCCGAACAGCTCCTGGAAGAGCCCCATCATCTCCGGCTGCCGCGAGAACGCCGCGGCGAACGCGGGCACCCGCGCGTGCGGGGCCCAGCCGTACTGCGGCACGCCCTCGGCGTCCGGGTCGTCCAGGCGAATCTGGTGCAGCGGGCCGATCGCGACGCCGACCAGGTAGCTGGAGGTCGGCGCCGGCTGGTCGTAGACCCAGGTCGTGCTGGAGGACTTCACCGTGCGGGTCAGCAGTCTGCCGCCGAGGACGACCGCGTAGGGCGAGGGCGTGGTCAGTGAGATCTGGTAGGAGGCCTTGTCCCCGGGACGGTCGTTGCACGGGTACCAGGAGGGCGCGCCGATCGGCTGGCTGGCGACGAGCGCGCCGTCGTCCAGCTCCTCCCAGCCGATGCCGCCCCAGGGGCTGCGGACCGGCTTCGGATTGCCGGTCCAGTGCACCTCGACGGTGAAGGCGGTCCCGGGTGCCAGCGGCTTGGCCGGGCGGACGCGCAGCTTGCCGGCGCGGTGCGCGTAGTGCGGGGCCTTGCCGTTGACCAGGACCCGGCCGAGCCGGAACCCGGCCGCCAGGTCCAGGGTGAACTCGGCCAGCTGGCCGCCGCCCTCCGCCGCTATGGCGTTCAGGCGGGCGGTGCCGGAGAGGCGGTTGGGCTCGGGCCGGTAGTCCAGGTCCAGCTCGTAGCGGTGCACGTGGTAGCGCGGGTCGCCGCTGGTGGGGAAGTACGGGTCGGTCTCGGGCACACCGGTGCCCCCACTGCCGCCCGCTCTTCCCGTTCCGCCCGCCGCCTGCTGCTGGGCCTGTCGGGGACTCACCGGTGTTCCGCTCCCTGCCGCCGTGCCTTCGGTACCGTGCCCTGGCTCGGACGGGTCAGTCCTGCCAGGCCTCGATCGGGTTGCCGAGCCAGCGGGTGTCCGCCGGCACCGACTCGCCGCCCATGACCAGGGAGGCGGGACCGAGGGTGGTCCGGGCCCCGACCCGGCTGCCGGGGAGCACGATGCCACCCGGACCCAGGGTGGCCCCTTGATCGAGAACCACAGTATCCATGCGCATGATCCGGTCATGGAAGAGATGCGTCTGCAACACGCAACCACGGTTGACGCTGACGCCCTCCCCGAGCGTGACCAGGTCGGACTCGGGCAGCCAGTAGCTCTCGCACCACACACCCCGGCCCACGCCCACGCCGAGCGCGCGCAGCCAGGCGTTCATCACCGGCGTGCCCGGCATCCGGCCGACCAGCCACGGCACGGCCAGCACCTCGACGAAGGTGTCCGCCAGCTCGTTGCGCCAGACGAAGCCGCTCCACAGCGGGTGGTCCACCGCCTTGAACCGGCCGACCAGCAGCCACTTCGCCGCGACGGCCACGGCCGCCGCGAGCAGGCCGGAGGCGAGCAGGACCAGGCCCGCCAGAGCGGCCGCGTCCGCCTGCCACAGCGCGTACAGCGCGGCGCCGGTCAGCACCGCCAGCGCGGCGGAGCAGAAGACGGGGACCAGCCGGCAGAGCTCGACCAGGCCGCGTGCCCACAGCAGCCGGGTGGGCGGGTCGTAGGTGAGGCCCTCGTCGCCCTGGTTGGCGGCGCGCGGGAGCCGCACCGGGGGCAGGCCCAGGTAGGAGGAGCCCTTCTTGGCCTTCTTCGGCGTCGCGGACAGCACGCCGACCAGGCCGCCGTCCGGGACGGAGCGGCCGGCGCCGGTCATGCCGGAGTTGCCGAGGAAGGCCCGGCGGCCGATCTCGGCCCGGCCGATCCGCAGCCAGCCGCCACCGAGCTCGTAGGGCGCGGTCAGGGTGTCGTCGGCCAGGAACGCGTCCTCGCCGACGGTGGTCAGGCTCGGCAGCGCGAGGACGGTGGAGATCTCGGCGCCGCGGCCGACCTTCATGCCGAGCAGCCGCAGCCAGACCGGGGTGACCAGGCCCGCGTAGAGGGGGAAGAGCACGTCGCGGGCGGCGTCCATCAGCTGGCTGACCGTCCACGCCTGCCAGCCGACGCGGCTGTGCACGGGGTGGTGCCCGGTGGTCAGGCCGACGCTGAGCAGCCGGACGCCGGCCAGCACCAGCAGCGCGTAGGTCGCGCCGTAGGCCAGGGCGGCGGGGACGACGGCCAGCAGCGCGCCGCGCAGGGCCGCGCCGCCGCCGTCCGCCGGGTGCACGAACTGCGCGGCGACCAGCGCCGCCGGGAGTGCCGCGAGGAACGGCAGCAGGGTCAGGAAGGCGCCGCTGGCGCCGTAGGCGGCGGACCAGCGCAGCCGGCGCGGCGGGCGGCGCTTGGGCCAGGCGTGGTCGGCCTTGCCGAGTTTCTCGGCCGGCACGCCGGCCCAGCGCTGGCCCGTCGGGATCTGGCCGGTGACGCCGGAGCCGGGCATGACCTCGGCGCGCTTGGCGACCCGCGCGCCCGGGAAGAGCACGGTGCGGGTGCCGACGACGGCCTGCGAGCCGATCTTGATCGCGCCGACCTCCAGCCGGTCCCCGTCCAGCCACCAGCCGGACAGGTCCACCTCGGACTCGACCGCGCAGCCGCGCCCCAGCTTGAGCAGGCCGGTGACGGGCGGCAGCGAGTGCAGGTCCACGTCCTCGGCGATGCGGGCGCCCAGCGCCCGGCCGTAGCGGATCAGCCAGGAGCCGGACAGCTCGGTCGCGCCGCTGAACTCCGCGAGCCGCTCCGCCGTCCACAGCCGCAGGTGCGCGGAGCCGCCGCGCGGGTAGGTGCCCGGGGTCAGTCCGCGCAGCAGCAGCCTGGCTCCGCCCGCCGCGACCGCGATCCGGCCGGGCGGGGTGAACAGCAGCAGTGCGGCGGGGCCGACCAGCCACCACGAGGTTGTCGGTGCCCAGGTGTAGTTTCCGAACCAGTGCAGGACGCCTGCCAGGGCGAGCAGGGCGGTCGTCCAGCGCAGTCCGACCAGGGTGAGGAGCGGCACGAGCAGCGCCAGTTGGATCGCCTGAGCGCGGCGCGGTGTCGGGGAGATGTCACGCTGCTCGCCGCCGCCGCGCGCCGAGCGGTCCAGCAGCTTGGCCAGCTTGCGCAGCGTTGGGTGCGCGTAGACGTCGAGGACGGCCACGGAGGGGTAGCGCTCGCGCAGCAGCGTGGCCAGGCGGGCGGCGGCCAGGCTCCCGCCGCCGATCGCGAAGAAGTCGTCCTGGTGGCTCATGACCGGCACGCCGAGGATCTCGGTCCAGCGTTCGGCCAGCCACGCCTCGGTGCCCTCGAAGCGCTCGGCGGGCTCGTCCTGCCCGGCGTCGGGCAGCGGCCAGGGCAGCGCGTTGCGGTCGACCTTGCCGGAGGTGCGCGTCGGCAGGTCGTCCACGACGGCGAGGACGGGGACGAGGGCTGCGGGCAGCTCCTTGCGCAGCCGCTCGACGGCCTCGGCGCGGTTCCACTCGGCAGTGGTCACCACGTAGCCGACGAGCAGCTGGTTGCCGCCGCGCGCGGTGCGGACGGCGGCGGCCGCGCCCGCGACGCCGGGCAGCGCCTGCAGCGCGGCGTCGACCTCGCCCAGCTCGATGCGCCGGCCGCCGAGCTTGACCTGCTCGTCGGCGCGCCCGAGGAAGACCAGGCCCTCCGCGTCCGCGCGGACCAGGTCGCCGCTGCGGTACGCCCGTTCCCAGCCGAGTGAGGCCACCGGGGCGTACTTCTCGGCGTCCTTGGCCGGGTCGAGGTAGCGGGCCAGGCCCAGCCCGCCGATGACGAGCTGGCCGGAGCCGCCCATCGGCACGGGCTGCTCCTGCTCGTCGACGACGGCGAGCTCCCAGCCGTCCAGCGGCAGGCCGATGCGGACCGGCTGGTCGGCCTCCATCAGCGCCGCGCAGGCGACGACGGTGGCCTCGGTGGGGCCGTAGGTGTTCCAGACCTCGCGGCCCTCGGTGACCAGGCGCGCGACCAGCTCCGGCGGGCAGGCCTCGCCGCCGAAGATCAGCAGCCGGACCTCGATGAGCGCCTCGGCCGGCCACAGCGAGGCCAGGGTCGGCACGGTGGAGACCACGGTGATCTCCTGCTCCACCAGCCACGGCCCGAGGTCCGCGCCGCTGCGCACCTGCGCGCGGGGGACGGGGACCAGGCAGGCGCCGTGCCGCCAGGCCAGCCACATCTCCTCGCAGGAGGCGTCGAAGGCGACGGAGAGCCCGGCCATCACCCGGTCCCCGGGCCCGATCGGCTCCTCCTGGAGGAAGAGCGCCGCCTCGGCGTCGACGAAGGCGGCGGCGCTGCGGTGGGAGACGGCGACGCCCTTGGGCTTGCCGGTCGAGCCGGAGGTGAAGATGATCCACGCGTCGTGCTCGACGCCCGGACGGGACGAATCCTGCACGGGCGTGGCGGGCTCGTGCTGACCCGGTGTCGGCTGGTGGAGCGTCAGCTCGTGGTTCGCGCCCAGCACGGCGCGGACCTCGGCCTCGCCGAAGACCAGGGCGGCGCGCTCGTCCGGGTCCTCGAAGTCGACCGGCACGTAGGCCGCGCCGGCGGCGAGGACGGCCAGGATGCCGATGTAGAGGTCGTTGGTGCCGGAGGGGACGCGGACGCCGATCCGGTCGCCGGGCCGGACACCGGCGGCGACCAGCCGCTTGCGCTGCGTCTCGACCGCCGCGGCGAGGGCGCGGTAGCTCAGTTGGTGCCGCCCGTCGTCCAGCGCGGGCTCGTTCGGGTGAGCCCGAACGGTGGCGTCCAGGAGGTCCACCAGGGTGCGCGGCGGAGCACCCGCGCCCGCGCTGAACAGCGCGGTCGGTGCGATGGGTGCGGGCTGAGCGGTGATGGCGGTGGTCATCGGACCTCGTCCCTTGTTGACAAGGGGATCGAGTTTACCGAAACAAGGTGTCGAAACCGGGCAAGTGTGACGCGGGCCCGGTTCCGACACCCGTTGGATCAGCCGTGGATCAGGCCCACAGGGCGTCGATCGCCTTCAGGATCCGCTGCTCGGAGATCGAGTACGGCGTCCCCAGCGGCTGCGCCCACAGGCTCACCCGCAGCTCCTCGATCATCCAGCGGATGTTCAGCACGCCCTCCTCGTCGCGCCGCTCCGGCGGCAGCTCGTCGAGCAGCTCGGCGTAGGCGTCCTGCATCCGGATGACCGTGCTGGTGCGGTCCCGGTCGCGGACGGGATCCTCGGTCAGCTTCACCAGGCGGCGCTCGGTCGCCTTGAGGTAGCGCAGCAGGTCGGGCAGGCGGCGCAGCCCGGTCTCGGCGACGAAGCCGGGACGGATCAGCTCCTTCAGCTGCGCGCGGACGTCCGTCAGGCCCGTCAGCAGCGCCAGACTGTTGCCGATGCCCTTGAGCCGCTCCTGCACCCGGTGGTGCACGGCCAGGATGTTCGCGGTCTTCACCACCGCGTCCGCCGTGGCCTCGTTCAGCTCGCCGCGCACGTGGTCGCGGAGCCTGGCGTAGTCCTCGCCGTCCCAGGCCGGACCGCCCGCGTCGGCGATCAGCTTGTCGGCGGCCGCCGTGAGGCAGTCGGCGAACAGCGCCTCGGTGCTGCCGTGCGGGTTGGCGGCCAGCGCCAGCTTGGCGCCGTTGCCCAGGCGCGCCTGGATCGAGTTGATCGGCGAGTTGACCCCCAGAAGGATCAGCCGACGGGTGCCCGCCGCCATCGCGTTGCGCTGCTCGTGCGGGGTGTCCAGCAGCTGCACGGAGACCGAGTCGCCGTCGTCGACCAGCGCCGGGTAGCCCTTGACGGTCGCGTTGCCGCGCTTGGTCTCGAAGGTGTGCGGCAGCTCGCCGATGGTCCACTTGGTCAGGCCGCGCTTCTCCAGCCCGCCCGCCGCCTTGGCGATGGCCTGCTGGGTGCGGGACTTCAGCTCCAGCTTGAGCCGGTCCAGGTCCTTGGCCTCGGCCAGCTTGTGGCCGCGCTCGTCCTCGACGCGGAAGGTGATCCGCAGGTGGTCCGGCACCGCGTCCAGGTTCCAGCTGTCACGCGGGACGGGCAGACCGCGCAGCCGGTGCAGCTCCCACTCCAGGAGCTCGACCAGCGGTTTCGTCTCGGCCTCGTCCGCGTGCGCGGTCAGCGCCCGGATCAGGCGCTTGGCGTAGTCGGGGGCGGGCACGAAGTTGCGGCGCAGCGCCTTGGGCAGCGAGCGGATCAGCGCGGTGACCAGCTCCTCGCGCAGACCCGGGATCTGCCAGTCGAAGCCGGTCGGCTTGACCTGGTTCAGCAGGGTCAGCGGGATGTGGACGGTCACGCCGTCCTGCTCCGTGCCCGGCTCGAACTGGTAGGTGAGCGGCAGCTCCAGCTCGCCCTGGTGCCACACCGAGGGGTAGTCCCGCTCGGTGACGGCCTCCGCGCTGTCGTTGACCAGCAGCTCGGGCGTGAAGGTCAGCAGGTCGGGCTTGGCCCGGTGCGCCTTCTTCCACCAGCTGTCGAAGTGGGCCCCGGAGACGACCTCCTGGCCGACCCGCTGGTCGTAGAAGTCGAACAGGGTCTCCTCGTCGACGAGGATGTCCCGTCGCCGGGCCCGGTTCTCCAGCTCCTCGACCTCGTCGAGCAGCTTGCGGTTGTCGTGGAAGAACCGGTGGTGGGTGCGCCAGTCGCCCTCGACCAGCGCGCGGCGGATGAACAGCTCGCGCGAGAGCTCCGGGTCGATCTTGCCGTAGCCGACCTTGCGGCCCGCCACCAGCGTGAGCCCGTAGAGGGTGACCCGTTCGAGGGCGACGACCTGGCCGCGGTCCTTCTCCCAGTGCGGCTCGCTGTAGTTCCGCTTGATCAGGTGCGGGGCCAGGTCCTCGATCCACTGCGGCTCGACCTTGGCCGCGATGCGTGCCCACAGGCGGGAGGTCTCGACGAGCTCGGCCGCCATCACCCAGGCGGGCGTCTTCTTGAACAGGGCCGAGCCCGGGAAGACGGCGAACTTGGCGCCGCGGGCACCGAAGTACTCCTGCTTCTCGGCGTCCTTGGAGCCCACGTGGGAGAGCAGGCCGGACAGGAGCGAGCGGTGGACGGCGTCCCCGTCGACCTCGTCGGGCATGTGCGCCGCGCCGAGGTCCACGTCGAGGGACTTGGCCACCTGGCGCAGCTGCGCGTCGATGTCCTGCCACTCGCGGATACGCAGGTAGTTGAGGAACTCGGCCTTGCACATCCGCCGGAACTGGCTGCTGCTGAGCGCCTTCTGCTGCTGCTTCAGATAGCGCCAGAGGTTCAGGTAGCTCAGGAAGTCCGACGTCGGGTCGGTGAAGCGGGCGTGCTGCTGGTCCGCCTGGGTGCGCTTCTCGACGGGCCGCTCGCGCGGGTCCTGGATGGAGAGCGCGGCGGCGATCACCATGACCTCGCGGATCACGCCGTTCTTCTCCGCCTCCAGCACCATGCGCGCCAGGCGCGGGTCGACTGGGAGCTGGGCCAGCTTGCGGCCTATGGGCGTGAGCCGCATGGCCTTGCCCTGCTGGGCGGCGGTGTCGCTCTCCAGGGCGTGCAGCTCCTGGAGCAGGTCGACGCCGTCCTTGATGTTGCGGCGGTCCGGCGGCTCGATGAACGGGAACGCCGAGATGTCGCCCAGGCCCGCCGCCGTCATCTGGAGGATGACCGAGGCGAGGTTGGTGCGCAGGATCTCCGGGTCGGTGAACTCCGGGCGGGCGAGAAAGTCGTCCTCGGAGTAGAGCCGGATGCAGATGCCGTCACTGGTACGACCGCAGCGGCCCTTGCGCTGGTTGGCGCTGGCCTGCGAGACGGCCTCGATCGGCAGCCGCTGAACCTTGGTGCGGTGGCTGTAGCGCGAGATGCGGGCCGTGCCCGGGTCGATCACGTAGCGGATGCCCGGGACGGTGAGGGAGGTCTCCGCGACGTTGGTCGCCAGCACGATCCGGCGGCCGGTGTGCGCCTGGAAGACGCGGTGCTGCTCGGCGGAGGAGAGCCGGGCGTAGAGCGGGACGACCTCGGTGCCCGGGAGCTTGGCCTTCTCCAGGGCCTCGGCGGTGTCGCGGATCTCCCGCTCGCCGGAGAGGAAGACGAGGATGTCGCCCTGGCCCTCGAAGCCCAGCTCGTCCACGGCCTCGACGATCGCCTGGACCTGGTCCCGGTCCCGGTCCCGGTCGATGCCGCTGTTGCCGTCGCTCTCGTCGTCATCGTCGACACTGTCGTCGATGATCGGGCGGTAGCGGACCTCGACCGGATAGGTACGGCCGGACACCTCGATGATCGGGGCGTCCCTGTCGGTGCGCGGGTCCGCGAAGTGACGGGCGAAGCGCTCCGGGTCGATGGTCGCCGAGGTGATGATCACCTTGAGGTCCGGGCGCTTGGGCAGCAGCTGCTTGAGATAGCCCAGGATGAAGTCGATGTTGAGGCTGCGCTCGTGCGCCTCGTCGATGATCAGGGTGTCGTACTGGCGCAGCATCCGGTCGTTCTGGATCTCGGCCAGCAGGATGCCGTCCGTCATCACCTTGATCGCGGTCTGCTCGCCGACCTGGTCGGTGAACCGGACCTTCCAGCCGACGGTCTCGCCGACCTCGGAGCGCAGCTCCTCCGCGACGCGCTCGGCGACCGTGCGGGCGGCGATGCGGCGCGGCTGCGTGTGCCCGATCAGGCCGCGGATGCCGCGGCCCAGCTCCAGGCACATCTTGGGGATCTGGGTCGTCTTACCGGAGCCGGTCTCACCCGCGATGATCACGACCTGGTGGTCGCGGATCGCTTCGAGGATGTCCTCCCGGCGGCCGCTGACCGGCAGCTCCTCCGGGTACGCCGGAGTCGGCACGGTCGCCCGGCGGTTCTCCAGCCGCAGCTCGGCGGCGTCGACCTCGGCGGTGATGGACGCGAGGACGCGCTCGCGCTTCTCGGGCTCGCGCATCTTCCGCAGGCCTTCGAGTCTGCGTCCGAGTCGCTCCTCGTCGCGGAGCGAGAGCCCGCTCAGGCGAGTGACCAGTGCGCCGAGCTCCCCGCTCGGCACGGACGCGGAGTCCTGCGCGGACCCGCGGGCGGGCCGTCGGCGGGGGCGGGGGGAGGCGGTGTTCTGCTGCTGGGTTCCCATTGCACGGACAAGCGTACGCAAGGCGGTGTGGCGGTTGTCGACCAGTTATCCGCGGAGCGGATCAAAGGCGGCGTTCCGCGGAGCGGATCACGGCGGGCCTGCGGAGCGGAGCACAGGCGGTGTGCCGCGGATCAAGGCGGGCCTGCGGAGCGGAGCACAGGCGGTGTGCCGCGGGGCGAGCGCAACCGGACGTTCACGTACTTCGTCCCAGTCCCGGGGAACGATCATCGTCCGGTGTCCGCCGGACGGCGGGGGACGGGGGACGGGTGAGGGCGATGGCGCGTCGTCGCAGGGTCGAGCCGGCACTGGTCCTGGGAGCGGTGGCGGTCTCGGTCGGGGCCGCGGCGAGCGGGGAGTTGGCGCTGCACGGCACACTGGCCGGCTCGTTCTGGACGGTCTGCGCCGGTCTCGGCGTCCTCGCGCTGACCGCACATCTCGCGGTGCGTCGCTGGGCGCCGTTCGCGGATCCGCTGATCCTGCCGATCGTGGTGCTGCTGACCGGCCTCGGGCTGGCGATGGTCCACCGGCTCGACATCAGCTACGCGCTCGTCGGCCTCGACGCTTCCGAGCGTCGCGCCGAGGCCCCGCAACAGACGCAGTGGACCGTCCTCGCGGTCGTGCTCTTCGCGGTGGTCCTGCCGCTGGTGAAGCACCACCGGGTGCTTCAGCGCTACACCTACCTGACGATGGCGGGCTCGCTGGTGCTGCTCATGGCGCCGGCGTTCTTCCCGGCCGTGAACGGGGCGAAGCGCTGGATCTCGCTGGGGCCGGCCCACGTCGAACCGGACGAGTTCGCGAAGATCGGCATGATCGTGTTCTTCGCCGGTTACCTGATGGCGAACCGCGACGTGCTCGTCATGGTCGGCCGCCGCGTCTGGGGCGTGAGCCTGCCGCGGATGCGCGACCTCGGTCCGCTGCTGGCGGTGTGGGTGGTGTGCCTGCTGGTGCTGGTCGTCGAGGTCGACCTGGGCACCTCGCTGATCGTGTTCGGCATCTTCGTCCTGATGCTGTACATCGCGACCGAACGGGTGGGCTGGGTGGCTGTCGGCCTGCTGCTGGCCGTGGCCGGAGGTGGCGCGGTCGGCGTGACCTCCTCCCACGTCGGCCAGCGCGTCACCGCCTGGCTGCACCCGATGGACGCCTTTCTGCCCCACCCGACCGTCACCGAACAGCCGGCGCAGGCACTGTTCGCGCTCGCCCACGGTGGCATCCTCGGCACCGGTCTCGGCCAGGGCCAGCCGTGGCTGATCCGCTCCGCGGGCCGCAGCGACTGGATCCTCGGCGCGTTCGCGGAGGAGCTGGGCACGGCCGGGTTGATGGCGCTGCTGGTGCTCTACGTCCTGCTGGCGCAGCGCGGCTGGAGGACCGCGCTCACCCTCACCGATCCCTTCGGCAAGCTTCTCGCCGCGGGGCTCGGCTGCGTCGTCGTGCTGCAGGTCTTCGTCGTGGCCGGCGGCGTCATCGGCCTGTTGCCCGAGACGGGAAAGGCCCTGCCCTACCTTTCCCAGGGTGGGTCCTCGGCCGTGGCCAACTGGCTGCTGGCCGCGCTGATGATCAAGCTCTCCGATGCCGCGGGCCGCACCGAGAGCCGACCGGCGCCGAACCCGGCGGAGACCCTGACCATCAGCGCCGCCGAAATCCAGGCCCGGGCGGGCCACCCTGCGCACCACCGCGACTGAACGGGCCTGTGCGGTCCGATCACCGGCTTCGCCGAGTGCGGTCCGATCACCGGCCCCGCCGACTGCGGTCCATCACCGGCTCCGCCGGTAGTGGACCATGCCGTCCGCCGGGGGGACCGGGACGCGGGTGAAGCCCGCGCGGAGGAGGACCGCCTGGGAGGGAGTGTTGTCCGGCGCGGTCCGGGCCGTCACGGCCCGGACGTCAGGGGCCTCCAGGGCGAGCGCCGCCAGCGCGGCGACCGCCTCCGTCGCATACCCGGCACCGCGCGCGGCGGGCGCGAGCTCGTAGCCGAGCTCGACCTCGCCGGTCGCGGTGGGCGGCCCGTGGAACCCGATCCCGCCGACGGCGCGGTCGTCGGCACCGCGGACGATCACGTACATGCCCCACGGCGGCACGTACCACCCGACCTCCGCGGCACGCGCGGTGATCCCCGCCAGCTCCCACACACCCGACCCCGGCGCCCCCTCGATCCAGTCGAACCCACTGGGGTCGAACGGTGGAGGCGCGAGGCAGAGCCGCAGACGGGGGGTGGTGAGAAGCACCTGTCGACTATGCCATGTTGCTGCACCATCAGGGGCGCGGGGCTGCGACATGTGCGGCTCCTCCCCCAGCCTTCGGCCGGGAGGTGCCCCAGAGGTGCCCCCTGCGTGGGCGCGAGCAACCACTGATGAGCGGATGGCCCTGCTCGTCCGGTGCGCTACGTGGGTGGGCGGCTTGTAGCGCCTTCGCGGCGGAGCCGCGTATCGGCAGAGCCCCGCGCCCCTGAGGTCAGTGCAACTTGAGCAGGAGCTTGCCCGTGCTGCTGCGGCCTTCGAGCAGCGCGTGCGCCTCGCCGGCGCGCTCCAGCGGGAACTCGCCGGTGACCGGGATCGTGATCCCCGCCCGCTCCGCCTCGCGGAACGCCCGTTCGGTCAGGAGCCGGAGCCGGGCCGGGTCGGCGGCCCCCAGGCCGAGGATGCTGAAGGCGGAGACGGAGAGCCCGCGGCCGGCGAGGTCGGCCATGCCGGCGCTCCAGGGCGCGGCGTCGCTCGCGTTGCCGAAGGAGACGGCGCGGCCGAAGCGCGCCAGCGCGGCGATGCTGCGGTTCCAGCTCTCGCCGCCCACCGGGTCGAGTGCCACGTCGACCCCGCGGCCGTCCGTCGCGGCCCGCGCCTGCTCGTCGAAGTCCTCGCCGACGAGGATCTCGTCGTAACCGAACTCCTTCGCGTACGCGGCCTTCTCGGGGCGCGAGACCACGCCGAGGACCCGCCCCGCGCCGGCGGCGCGCGCCAGCTGGCCGGTCACCGTGCCGACACCGCCGGCCGCGCCCTGGACCAGGACGGTCTCGCCCTCGCGCAGGCGTGCCACGTCGTGGACCAGGGCGTAGCCCGTCGCGAGGACGGTGCCCAGCGCGGCGGCGTCGCGCAGGTCGAGGGCGTCGGGGACGGCGAAGGTGGTGGCGGCCGGGGCGATCGCGGTCTCGGCGTAGCCCTTGCCGTTCAGCATGGCGAAGACGTGCTGTCCCACGGTCAGTCCGGTCACGTCCTCGCCGAGGGCGCGGACCGTGCCGGAGACCTCCAGTCCGGGGTGGAACGGGAGGGTGTCGACCCGGTAGCCGACCGAGCGAGCCTTGGCGTCGGCGAAGTTGACGCCGACCCAGTCGACCGCGACAGCGACCTCGCCGGGGCCGGGCTCGGGCTCGGGCAGGTCCACGACCTGGAGCACTTCGGGACCGCCCAGCCGATCGAACGTGACAGCGCGCATGACGTGGTTCCCCCAGCGGAGTTAGAGTGTTCGGCGGACGTCGAACACTTTCCTGCTCCGAGTGTACGACTTTCGTCGAACACTTCAAGGTGTTTCAAGGTCATTCGAGAGGAGGCCGACGGTGGCCGGACATCGCGCGGCGCCGCAGCACCGCGATCCGAGGGACGTCCCCGTCGAGACGGTCTTCGCCGCGCTCGCCGATCCGGTGCGACTGGAGATCGTCCGGCAGCTGTGGGGGAGCGAGGACTGGGCGCGGGCCTGCGGCTCCTTCGACGTGGCCGTCGGCAAGGCCGGACTGAGCCACCACTTCGCCGTGCTGCGCGACGCCGGCCTGGTCGAGCAGCGTGACGAGGGTGCGCGGCGGGTGAACCGGGCCCGGCGCGCGGAGGTCGAGGCGGCGTTCCCCGGCCTGTGGCAGCTGGTGAACCAGCCCCACTGACGCGACCGGGCGCGCTCAGAACCCCGGCCCCTCCTCGTCGCCCAGCTCGGACTCGGCCGGCTCCCCGCCCTTGGCGTCGGCGTAGCGCTCCACGATGTGGGTGTCCATCGGGAAGTGGACCGGGGTGTCGCCGAAGACCAGGCGCCGGGCCTCGTCGGCCGAGGCCGTCACGGCCGCGGCGACGGCGTCGGCCAGCGGGGCGGGGCTGTGCACGACGATCTCGTCGTGCTGGAAGAAGACCAGCCGGGCCCGCTCGCCCGCCGGGCCGGAGGGCAGCTCGGCCAGGCGGCGGCGCAGGGCGGCGATCAAGGCGAGGGCCCAGTCCGCCGCGCTGGCCTGGATGACGAAGTTGCGCGTGAACCGCCCGCGTGAGCGGGCCGCGGAACCGGCGCGGCCGCCTCCCTCCTCCGACAGTGCGTCCACGTCCCCGCCGTAGGCGGCCGCCGTCGCGTCCTGCCAGGCGGCGGAGGGAGGCGGGCAGACCCGGCCGAGGCGGGAGCGGACCGTGCCGCCGGCCTCGCCCGTCCGGGCGGCAGACTCGACCAGGCCCATCGCCTGCGGGAAGCGGCGCCGCAGGATCGCCAGCAGTGGACCGACCTCGCCGCTGGTCTGTCCGTACATCGCGCCCAGCAGGCCGAGCTTGGCCCGGGCCCGGTCCCCGCCGAAGGCGTCCGCCGCCAGCCCCGCGTACAGGTCGCCCGCGGCGCCCGCCCGGATCAGGCCGGGGTCGCCCGACAGCGCGGCCAGCACCCGCGGCTCCAGCTGCCCGGCGTCCGCGACCACCAGCCGCCAGCCCGGATCGGCGACGACCGCCCCGCGCAGGATGCGCGGGATCTGTAGCGCCCCGCCGCCCCGGCTCGCCCAGCGCCCCGAGACGACGCCGCCCACGACGTACTCCGGCCGGAAGCGCCCGCCGCGCACCCAGGCGTCGCGCCACGCCCAGCCGTGGGCCGCGTAGATCCGGGAGAGCTCCTTGTAGCGCAGCAGCAGCGGCGCGGCCGGATGGTCGACCTGGCGAAGCAGCCAGTTCCTGGTCGAGGGCAGGCTGACGCCCTGTTTGGCGAAGGCCTGCAGCACCTGGCCGGGGGAGTCCGGGTTCAGCTGGCGTGCGTGCAGGGCCTCCTGGAGCTCGACGCCGAGCGCCGCGAGCTTGGGCGGGCGGGCGCCGCTCGCCGCCTGGGCGGCCGTCGGCCGGGCGCCCAGCAGCTCCTCCAGCAGGGCGTCGTGGACGGCGGTGCTCCACGGCAGGCCGTCGTAGGTCATCTCGGTGGCCACCAGCCCGCCCGCGGACTCGGCCGCGACCAGGAGCCGCAGCCCGTGCCGCTCCGCCTCGGGCACGGCGGAGAGCCGGCGCAGCTGCTCCGCGTGCACGGCGACCAGGGCGGCCAGTGGATCGGAGCCCGGTTCGAGCCGGCTGCGGTCCGGTGCGAAGAGGGCGTCCTGCGCGTGCGTGTCGGCCTCCGCGCCGGCCAGGCCGAGCGGCAGGTCCTCGGGCACGGGCAGGCCGTTCAGGCGGGCGAACGCGGCCCCCAGCGATCGCGGCTCGCCGTAGTGGCCCTCGTGGGCGAGCAGCAGCGGCTCGACCAGCTTGACGTCGTGACAGCGGCCGAGGCGGCTGTCGGGCAGCCGGGGGAGCAGCCGCGGGTACACCTCGTCCGTGGCGGACCACACCCAGCGCGGGCGGTCCGACCGCTCCCGCTCGGCCATCGCGGCGGCCAGATCGGCGACCCGGAGGGCCCGCCCGGCCGGCTCGCCGCGCTCGTCCAGCGGCTGGAGCCGTCCGCCGGGACCGTCCTGGTCCGCGTCGACCGCGATCCGCAGCTCCGCCACTGTCCGTCGTCCCCGTCCTGACCGTCCTGATCCCGATCCCTCTGTCGCGAACGTAGCACCGGGCACTGACAAAGGGCTGGAGTCGCACGACTCGCTCTAGCAGCTTACTTATCGGACAAAAAGGGTGAATGTTGCATATCATTCGATCATGGGCGGGAGGGGTCCGCCTGTGACGAACCAGAGAGGGGTCGTGCCGGTGCACTGGTTCACCGACCACATCTTCAAGCCCTACCCAGAGCTGTTGATCTTCCTCACCGTGGCCATCGGCTTCCTCGTCGGCAAGCTGCACTACAAGGCCATCGGGCTGGGCGCGGTGACGGGCTGTCTCATCGCGGGTCTGTTCACCGGATGGGCGACCGGAGTCTCGATCAACGGCACGGTCAAGTCCGTGTTCTTCATCATGTTCCTGTTCGCCCTCGGCTACAAGGTCGGTCCGCAGTTCTTCCGGGGGCTGAAGAAGGACGGTCTGCCGCAGGTCGGCGTGGCCGTCGTGGTCTGCCTCACCGGCCTCGGCGTCTGTTACGGCTTCGACAGGATGCTCGGCTACGGCCCCGGCCTCGGCGCCGGCCTGCTCGGCGGCGCCCTCACGCAGTCGGCGGTCATCGGTGTCGCCCAGGACGCCATCGGCGGCCTGCACGGCATGACTCACGACCAGATCACCGCGCAGCAGAACCTGGTGCCCATCGGCTACGCGGTCACCTACCCCCTCGGCACCATCCTCTGCGCGATCCTGCTCGCCAACATCGCGCCGCGCCTGCTCAAGAGCGACCTGAAGAAGGACTCCGCCCAGCTGGCCAAGGAACTGGACGCGCCCACCTCCAACCCGGACCTCGGCGAGGGCTACTACGAGGTCGTGCTGCGCGCCTACAGCGTCGACGGGACCCCCATCAGCGGCATGACCATCGACGCCTTCGAACAGCAGCAGAAGGACCTCGGCCGCCGCGTCTACGTCACCCGGATCCGTCGCGAGGGCGCGATCCTGGACCACACGCAGCAGACCGTGATCGAGCACGGCGACACCGTGGCCGTCAGCGCCCTGCGGCACGACCTCGTCGCACTGCGCCCCGCCCAGGTCATCGGCAGCGAGACCGACGACGTGGAGCTGCTCGGCTACCAGACCGAGACGCTGCACGTCGTCGCGTCCGAGAAGGCACAGCTCGGCAAGACCGTGGCGGAGCTGCGGGCGGAGCCGTTCATGGTCGGCGTCTACATCGACAAGATCTACCGCTCGGGCTCGGAGTTCCCCTACCGGCTCTCCACCAAGGTCGAGCGCGGCGACACGCTCGTCCTGACCGGCCCCAAGCGCCTGGTCGACCCGGCGGGCGCGGCCATCGGCAAGCCGGTGCCGACCAGCTTCGCCACCGACATGGTCTGGGTGGGCCTGGGCATCTTCCTCGGCGGCTGCATCGGCATCCCCTCGCTGACCGCGGGGGGTGTCCCGATCAGCCTCTCCACCTCGGGTGGCGCGCTGATCATGGGTCTGGTCTTCGGCTGGATCCGCGGCAAGTACCCCACCTTCGGCAACGTTCCGCCGGGTGCCCAGTGGTTCATGGACACGCTCGGGCTCTGCCTGTTCATCGCCGTCGTCGGCATCAACGCCGGGCCGGGCTTCACCAGCGGCCTGAGCCAGGCCGGCTGGGGGCTGCTGATCTGGGGCGCCGTGGCCACCGTGATCCCGCTGATCGTCGGCATCCTGGTCGGTCACTTCGTCTTCAAGATCAGAACCCCGATCCTGATGGGCGTCGTCGCCGGGTCGCAGACCACGACGGCCGCCATCGGCGCGATCAACGAGTCGGCCGAATCGCAGGTGCCGACGCTCGGCTACACGATCCCCTACGCGGTGGGCAACGTCCTGCTGACCATCTGGGGCGCCGTCATCGTCGCGCTCCTCGCCTGAACCTCCCTGGCTCCCACTCTCCCGCTTCGCCGAAACCCGTTCCCAGCTGGACAGTCCCGAAAGGCATGTCATGGCCAAGCCGTCCGTGAGCCGCGAGGAGATGCAGCGGCTCTCCTCGCTCAGCCCCTTCGAGCTGAAGGGGGCCTTCATCGCCCTGGCCGAGAAGTACGCGGAGGGACAGAAGGGGAAGTCCACCGCGAACATGCTCAACGCCGGACGCGGCAACCCGAACTGGATCGCCACGACCCCCCGCGAGGCCTTCTACGCGCTCGGCTACTACGCGCTGACGGAGAGCCGTCGCGTCTGGACCGCGGACAACCTCGGCGGCATGCCCGAGAAGGAGGGCATCGGCGGACGGTTCGACGCGTGGGTCCGCAGCCACCCCGAGCTGCCCGGGGTCGAGATGCTCAAGGACTGCGTCGACCTGGCCGTCCAGCGTTTCGGCTTCGACCGCGACGCCTGGATCCACGAGCTCACCGACTCGATCATCGGCGACAACTACCCCGTGCCGGACCGCATGCTGGTCCACGCCGAGCAGGTGGTCCGCGGCTACCTGCACGACGAACTGATGCAGGCAAAGCCGCCGGCGGGCAACGAGCTCGACATCTTCGCGACCGAGGGCGGCACCGCCGCCATGTGCTACATCTTCGACTCGCTGATGAAGAACGGGCTGCTGCACAAGGGCGACAAGATCGCGCTGATGACGCCGGTCTTCACCCCTTACATCGAGATCCCCGAACTCGAGGACTACGAGTTCGACACGGTCATGGTCTCGGCCAACAAGTTCGCCGAGACCGGTGTGCGCGAGTGGCGCTACCCGGCCGAGGAGGTCGCCAAGCTGGAGGACCCCGCGGTCAAGCTGCTCTGCCTGGTCAACCCGAGCAACCCGCCCTCCCTGGCGCTGTCGCAGCGGGTCACCGACCAGATCAAGCAGATCGTCGCGACGAAGAACCCCAACCTGATCATCGTCACCGACGACGTCTACGCCACCTTCGTCAACGGCTTTCGCACCATCGCCACCGACCTGCCCCGCAACACGCTGCTCGTCTACTCCTACTCCAAGCACTACGGCGCGACCGGGCACCGCCTGGGCGTGATCGGCCTGGCCCAGGACAACGTGATCGACGACGCGATCGCCGCGCTCGGCCCGGACGAGAAGGCGCGCCTGAACAAGCGCTACGGCACGCTGACGCTGGAGCCCGAGAAGATCCGCTTCATCGACCGCCTGGTCGCCGACTCACGGCAGGTGGCGCTGAACCACACCGCCGGCCTCAGCCTGCCGCAGCAGGTGCAGATGGTGCTCTTCTCCCTCTTCGACCTGCTGCCCGAGGGTCAGGACTACAAGGCCAAGCTCCAGGGCATCGTGCGGCAGCGACTGGAGCTGCTGCTCGAGGGCTCCGGCATGAAGATCGCCGAGGACAGCGGGCGGGCCGGCTACTACATCGAGCTCGACCTGCTGGCCGAGGCCGAGCGCGTGGGCGGGCAGCCGTTCGCCGACTACCTGAAGGCGAACTACGTCCCGACCGAGCCGCTGTTCCGCCTGGCCGAGCAGACCGGCGTGGTGCTGCTCAACGGCGGCGGCTTCGACGGGCCGGAGTGGTCGGTGCGCGTCTCGCTCGCCAACCTGGACGACCTGGACTACCTGAAGATCGGCCACCACCTGAAGGAGATCTTCGCCGACTACCGCGACGAGTGGGAGCAGGCGAAGTAGACGTCGCGGCAGGTGTGACGCTGAGGGGTGCGGGCGGCAGCCCGCACCCCTCTTGTGGGTCGCCCGCCTCCGCGCGCTCTGGTCCTCTGGTCCCCTCTGGCTCGCGACCCCTCAGGCGCTGCGCAGCGGCATGAAGAGGTAGCGGTAGCCGTCGTCGCCCGCCACCGTGAGGACGGCCGGACGGGTGGGCGTCGTGTAGTGCAGCTCCACCTCCTCGCCAGGGAGCGCGGACAGGCCGTCGACCAGGTACCCGGCGTTGGCGGCGAGCGTGATCGGCTCCGCCGTCGCGGGGAAGACCGCGTCCAGTGTCTGCCGCCCCCGTGCCTCGCCGCCCGCGCCCGCGTCGACGGTGACCCGCCCCGCGGTGAAGGCCAGCCGGACCGGCCGGTGCCGGTCCGCGACGAGCGCGATCCGCCGCACCGCCTCCAGCAGGGGCTGACGCTCGATCACGGCGCTGCCGGCGTAGGCGGTCGGGAAGACGGCCTGGTACCTGATGAAGTCCGCGCCGAGCAGGCGCGTCGTGGCCTCCTGCCCGCCGGCCGAGAAGCCGATCAGCCCGCCGCCCGGAGCGGAGTCGTCGGGAGCGGCGGAGACGGCGATCCGCTCGCCCTTGGCGAGGGAGCGGGCTATCTCGTGCAGGGCGCGCGCGGGGACGAGGGCCACGACCGGGTCCACCGGCTCCTGCGGCTTCTCCGGCTCCGCTCCCGCGGCCTCCGCGGCGGGCGTCCACGGGATGTCCCGGACGGCGAGCCGGTAGCGGTCGGTGGAGACCAGGCGCAGCGTCCGGGGGGAGAACTCCAGCCGTATCCCGGTGAGGAACGGCAGCGTCTCGTCCCGCCCCGCGACAACGGCGACCTGCGCCACCGCCTCCGCGAACAGCCCGCCGTCGACCGAGCCCAGTACGGGCGGCAGCGCGGGCAGGTGCGGGTAGTCCTCCACCGGCACGAGCGGCAGCTCGAACTGCACCGGACCGCAGCGCAGCGTCAGCTCCGACCCGGCGGCCACGAGCTCGACCTCGTGGCCGCCGCCGGGCAGCGCCCGGGCCAGATCGGCGAGGAGCCTGCCCGGCACCAGGGCCGAGCCGGGCTCGTCGACCTCGGCCTCGGCGAGGAACCGGGCGGACACCTCGTAGTCGAACCCGGCGACGGCGAGTGACCCCGCACCCGCGCCGTCCTGAACCGCTGTCAGCAGCAGCCCGGCGAGCGCCGGCACCGCCGACCGGGCCGGGAGCGCGTGGGCCGCCCAGGAGACGGCCTCGGCCAGGGTTTCGCGGGAGAGTCGCAGTTTCACGTCAGGGCCGCTTTCGTGCGAGGGACGGTCAGCTTCGTGTGCTGACCGCATCCTGCACCCCGGCACTGACAACGACCGGTGGAGCGCGAGCCGGTGCCGGTCCGTCAGGAGGGCGTGACGCTCAGTCCGAGCCCAGGGGTGCCGCGGCGGACGGCGACCGCGCCGCGCGGGGCGGTCAGGCGGAGCCAGGCCGGGTGGCGGTGAAGGGCGATCTGCGGGGCCTGCCGCAGCAGGCCGGTGAGGTGAGCGGCGTGGAGGGCGCGCAGCGTCAGACCCGAGGGGTGGACCCGGCGGGACCAGATCGCCTCGGCCAGCGCGTCGCCGCCCTCGGCGGCCTCGGCAGCGGCACGGAACTCACCGATGGCGGCCGCGACGGCCGCGGCCAGCGGGGCCGTCGCCAGGTCCTCGACGTGCTCCCAGCCGGAGCGCGGCGGGAGCAGCCCGGCCCACGCCGGGCCGGTGATCGCGGGCGGAAGGGCGACGCCCGCGCCGGAGGCGGCACCGGTGCCGGAGCGGGAACCGGAGACGTCGTCGGTATCGGGGGCCTGCCGGACCAGCTCGTCCAGCCACTGGCCGGCCGAGACGGTCACGTCGAGCACGTGCGGCCGGGCGAGCCGCGCGGTGCGGACCACCAGCGGGCCGCTCTGGCCCAGCGGGATGCGGGCGAAGACGGCCAGTGTGGTCCCGGCCGTCTGCAGGCGTACGGCGGCGGCGCGGTCGTAACGCAGCAGGCGCTCCAGGAACTCCGCGAGCGGCGCGGCCTCCTGCGCGGCGGCGAGCCGCAGCGGCTCGACGGCGGTACTCATCGGCTCTCCTCCGACCGCTCGTTCACGCCGCGACCGTGCTCGGTTCCAGGTACTCGGCCAGGAAGGCCCGCTCGCCCTCGGTCAGTCGGCGCGGTCGCGCCGCCGCCAGGTCGTAGGGGACGCAGACGGTCTTGGCCCGGGCGTAGACCTTGTCCTTGCCGTCGGGGCCGGCCCCGACGTCCTTGACCTCGTAGGTCACGGTGAAGGACGCGCGGCCGAGCTTGGTGATCCAGGTCTCGATGATGATCGGCTCGGGCCGGTAGACCAGCGGGATCAGGTAGTCGATCTCGTGCCGGGCCACGACCGAGCCCTCGGCCATGGCCTTCTCGCCGACCTCGCCCGCCGTGGTGAAGGTGAAGTCGATCCGGGCCTCCTCCAGGTAACGGAGGAAGTTCACATTGTTGACGTGCCCGAACACGTCCATGTCGGACCAGCGCATCGGGCAGGCGTATATGTGGCGGGCCACGGACTCTCCGTCGTTAGGTACTGCCGGGGTGGGTGGGACGAGGACCGCCCCACCCACCCTGGATTGCTCGCTCAGTCGCGGGTGAGCTTCTTGTAGGTGGCGCGGTGCGGACGGGCCGCGTCCGAGCCCAGGCGCTCGATCTTGTTCTTCTCGTAGGACTCGAAGTTGCCCTCGAACCAGAACCACTTCGAGTTGCCCTCGTAGGCCAGGATGTGGGTGGCCACCCGGTCCAGGAACCAGCGGTCGTGGGAGATGACCACGGCGCAGCCGGGGAACTCCAGCAGCGCGTTCTCCAGCGAGCTCAGGGTCTCGACGTCGAGGTCGTTGGTGGGCTCGTCGAGGAGGAGCAGGTTGCCGCCCTCCTTGAGGGTCAGCGCCAGGTTCAGGCGGTTGCGCTCACCACCGGAGAGGATGCCGGCGGCCTTCTGCTGGTCCGGGCCCTTGAAGCCGAACGCCGAGACGTAGGCGCGGGACGGCATCTCGACCTGGCCGACCTGGATCCAGTCCAGACCGTCGGAGACGACCTCCCACAGCGTCTTGTTCGGGTCGATGTTGGCGCGGCTCTGGTCGACGTAGGAGACCTTGACCGTCTCGCCGACCTTGACGACGCCGGAGTCCGTGGACTCCAGGCCGAGCATCATCTTGAAGAGCGTGGTCTTGCCGGCGCCGTTGGGGCCGATGACGCCGACGATGCCGTTGCGCGGCAGGGTGAAGCTCAGGTCGTCGACCAGGACCTTGTCACCGAAGGCCTTCGCCAGGTGCTCGGCCTCGATGACGATGGAGCCCAGGCGCGGGCCCGGCGGGATCTGGATCTCCTCGAAGTCCAGCTTCCGCATCTTGTCGGCCTCGGCCGCCATCTCCTCGTAGCGGGCGAGACGGGCCTTGGACTTGGCCTGGCGGCCCTTGGCGTTGGAGCGGACCCACTCCAGCTCGTCCTTGAGGCGCTTGGCGCGCTTAGCGTCCTTCTGGCCCTCGATCTTGAGGCGGGACTGCTTGGTCTCCAGGTACGTGGAGTAGTTGCCCTCGTAGGGGTAGGCGCGCCCGCGGTCGAGCTCCAGGATCCACTGGGCGACGTTGTCGAGGAAGTACCGGTCGTGGGTGACGGCGACCACGGTGCCGGCGTACTTCTCCAGGTGCTGCTCCAGCCACTGGACCGACTCGGCGTCCAGGTGGTTGGTGGGCTCGTCGAGCAGCAGCAGGTCGGGGGCCTCCAGCAGCAGCTTGCAGAGCGCGACGCGGCGCTTCTCGCCACCGGAGAGGTTGCCGACCGCCCAGTCGCCGGGCGGGCAGCCCAGCGCGTCCATGGCCTGCTCGAGCTGGGCGTCGAGGTCCCAGGCGTTGGCGTGGTCGAGGTCCTCCTGGAGCTTGCCCATCTCGTCGAGCAGCGCGTCGGAGTAGTCGGTGGCCATCAGCTCGGCGATCTCGTTGAAGCGGTCGAGCTTCTTCTTGATCTCGGCGACGCCGTCCTGGACGTTCTCGAGCACGGTCTTGCTCTCGTCCAGCGGCGGCTCCTGCAGCAGCATGCCGACGGTGAAGCCGGGGGAGAGGAACGCGTCGCCGTTGGACGGCTGCTCCAGACCCGCCATGATCTTCAGCACCGTGGACTTACCGGCGCCGTTGGGACCCACGACGCCGATCTTCGCTCCAGGCAGGAAGCTGAGCGTCACGTCGTCAAGGATGACCTTGTCGCCGTGCGCCTTTCGCGTCTTGCGCATGGTGTAGATGTACTCAGCCAAGATGAACCGTCCGGCGTCGTTGGTGTGTGGCTACAGCCTTCCATTGTGCCGCACCGGTGGAGAGTGCCCGAACGCCCGGTGATCAGGCCCGCCCCTACGCCGGACCGGGCTGGGCCGGGGCCCCCGGCGCCGGGCCTGCGGCGTCCGCGCCCACCGCGCCCGCCTCGCCCCCCGAACGCGCCGAGGGGGCAGCCGCGAGGAGGAGCACGTGGCCCCCGGTGCCGGCCTCGCCGCCCCGCTCGCCCGGCGGGGCCTCGGCCCGCGCCGGGGCGCGCCGCTGCTCGGCGACGCGGCTCCGCTCGGCCGCCGGGGCCATTGGCTCGGGGCGACCGCGCGGCGTCCTGCGGAAGACCGTGGTGCCCCGGGCCAGGTCGTGCCCGAGCGCCGTGGCCTCGATCTCGGCGGAGACCCCCTTGGCCTGGCCGCCCGTGCGCTCCCACTCGCGGACCCGCATCCGGCCCGTCACCAGGAGCGGATCGCCACAGCCGATCGACGTCAACGCGTTCTCGGCGAGGCTTCGCCAGGCCCATACTGTGAAGTAGCTGGTGTCGCCCTCCACCCAGACCTGCCTCGGGCGATCGAAGCGGCGCTCCGTCGTCGCGAGGCGGAAGTGCGCCACCGGCACCCCGCCGACCGTCGTCGCGTACCTGACCTGGCTCACCGCGACTCCGACGAGGGTGACCAACGTGCCGTTCATCATCGTGCAGCCCCCACTGGTCGTCCTCCGGCCCCACCGGGGCCGCCTGGGACCACCCTGTCGCGCACCGGGGACATCCGTGCGCGAGCGGCGCGGTCCTGTGGACAACCGGGGCCTGTGGACAACTTCGCCACCCTTACGGGTGCACTTTCACCGGACCGTCACAGTCCTCGTCCGGCCGTGCGACTCCATAACGGCTGAGGGAGCAGCGCCGTAACGAGTGAACAACAGCAGCGCTCCATTGTTCCGCGACCGCTGCGCCCGCCCTACCCCACCTGCGATTATCAGACCGCTTCGCAGCAGGATTCGCCCGAACGACCCTGCCGCAAGCACCCGACGCCACGCCCGGCGCTGCTTATCCTGTCCCACGACAGGCCCGGCTGCCCCGCCAGGCTCCGCGCCATGCCCCCGTAGCTCAGTGGATAGAGCAGGTGCCTTCTAAGCACTTGGCCGCAGGTTCGAGTCCTGCCGGGGGCGCTCGAGTGGAACCTCTGACTCCTCAGGTCTGCTGCGGTGTCTCCGCAGGTCAGAGGCTTGACGTTTGATGGCGTGTACATTACCAGGCGTCTGCTATGAGCAACAGGGGCAGTCCGGTTCCGGGCGGCGGCGCAGGTCGGCGAGCCGACCGGGCCGCAGGGCGCGATCGGGTGCGACTCCCCGAGGCGCGGCCATGACGATCCCTTGTCGGCGACCTGGCCCGCTGCTAGTTTGAACGTTCATATGAACGTTCAAACGTATCTTGCGCAGTTCCAGGAGCCGGCCGGCTACCTGGACTTCGGGCGCTTCGGGCCGATCTCCGCCGCGGCGGCGGAGGCGCTCGGGGACGCTGTCGGGCTGATGGCCGGGCACGGGTGGGGCGCGCTGGAGGCGCTGGACGCGGCGGCGGTGCGGGCGGCGCGGAGTGCCGGGCGGTTGCTCGGGGCGCGGGAGGAGGAGGTCGCGTTCGTCGGGTCGACCTCGCACGGGATGTTCGCGGCCGCGTTCGGCTTCGTCGGTCGGGGCGGGAGCGTGCTGGTCGGGCGGCGCGACTTCCCGGCGGCGGTCTATCCGTGGCTGCGGGCCGAGGAGTGCGGCGGGCCGGCCGTCCGGCTGCTGGACGGCCCGGCGACGGTCGACGCCGTCCGGGCGCGGTTGACGCCCGACGTGCGTGCGGTTTCCGTCTGCGCGGTGGACGGAGTGACCGGCTTCCGCGCGCCGTTGGCGGAGCTGAAGGAGCTGATCGGCCCCGACCGGGTGCTGGTCGTGGACGCCGTGCAGGCCCTCGGGGCCGTGCCCGTGGCGGCCGACGCGGCAGACGTGCTCGTGTGCGGTGGGCAGAAGTGGCTGCGGGCGGGCTGGGGGGCCGCGTTGCTGCTGGTGCGCGAGCGGGCCAGGGAGCAGCTGCGGCCCGGTCTCGGCGGCTGGTCCGGAGTGGTCGATCCGCTGGGCGGTTTCGACCACCCGCGCCCGCCGCTGCCCGGGGCGCGGGCGCACACGCTCACCAACCCCGACGGACCCGCCGTCGCCGCGCTCGGGGCCGGGTTGCGGCTGGTGCTGGACGTCGGGGTCGACCGGATCCACGCGCTGATCGAGGGGGTCCTCGGTGAGCTCGGCGAGGCCGCCCGCTCGACCGGGCTGCGCTGGGACCGTGGTCAGCCCGCGGCCGGCTCGGGCGTGGGAGCCGGGAGCGGGTTCGCGCGGATCGCGATGCCGGGGGTCGATCCGGCGGTGCTGCACGCGGCGCTCCGCGACGCCGGGCTGACCACGACGCTGCGCGGCGAATGGATCCGGCTCTCCCCACACGCGTCCACGACCGTCCGCTCGCCGGACGCGGCGGCGCGCCTGCGCGCGGCGGTCGTGGCGATGGAACGCCGCTCGCCCGGTTGGCGGCCGCAGCCGCAGCAGGCGCGGACCGGATGAGCCGTGCGGGCACGGGTCCGCGACCGCACCAGGCAGCCTCTGCCGTATTGCCCGGAGGCAGGGGCTGTCCGGTGCGGTCGCGGACCGGGCAAGCCGTGCCCGCCCGCGCAACCACAACGATCAGCAGCAGACACAGGGGAGGGAACGGAAGATGACGATCACTCAGGACGTCTGGGAGCCGTACGCGGTGGCCGCGGACGGCGCCGGCGCGCTGCCACGGCCGGTGCGTGCGGGCGAGCTGACGCTGCTGGTGACCGGGGACGCGCGGATCGAGGAGGTCGGCGCGCGGGTGGTCGAGGTGGACGTCCGCGCCCCCGGACCGGAGCCTGCCACCGACGCCGACGGTCGGGGGGCCGTGCGGATCGAGTGGCGGGTGCCGTGCGTCGACGCCGTCGCCTACTGGACGCCCTGCGCCTCGGACGGGGCCGGCTGGCTGCCGGCCGCGTGGTCGGCGCCGCGGCGGGTGTCGCTGGCCGCCGACGCGCCGGTCGGTGCCCTGGTCGGTACCGGGGACCTGGGGATCTGCACCTTCGCGGTCCAGCCCGCCGGGGCCGACGGCGAGGTGCTGATCGGTGCCGGAGTGGTCGAGGAGACCGGCGAGTTCCGCGTCTGGCTCCAGGCGCGGGGGCGGCTGACGGTCCGGATCGACACCTCCCGACGGCACTTCGCCGCATGCCTGGAGGGGGTCGCCGACTGGTGGCGGCGGGGCGGGCAGGACCGGCCCGTGCGCGTGCCCGACGCCGCGCGCCGCCCCGCCTACTCGACCTGGTACTCGATGCACCAGCAGGTCACCCCGGAGGCGGTGGAGCGCCAGGCGGCGCTCGGCAAGGAGCTCGGACTCGACACGATCATCGTGGACGACGGCTGGATGACCGGCGACCGCGGGCGCGGCTACGGCCACTGCGGCGACTGGGACCCCGTCTCGCTGCCGGAAACCGCCGCGCACGTGGCGCGTGTGCACGCGCTCGGCGTGCGCTACCTGCTCTGGTACGCGCTGCCGTTCGTGGGCCGGGCGAGCTCGGTGTGGGAGGAGTTCCAGGGCTACGCGCTCGCCCGCGTCGACGAGTTGGACGCCATCGTGGTCGATCCCCGCTACCCGGCCGTCCGCGCGCATCTTGCGGAGCGGCTGGCGCGGGCGGTCGAGGAGTGGCACATGGACGGCCTGAAGATCGACTTCGTTGACCGCTTCCACGTCGCGGAGCCGCCACCGGCCGGACCGGAGGCCGACTGCGGACGCGTGGACGAGGGGGTGGAACTCCTGCTCGCGGAGATCCGCCGACGGATCGACGCCGCCATGCCGCACGCCATGGTGGAGACGCGGCAGCCCTACGTCTCGCCCGGCCTGTGGCCGTACGCGACGATGATCCGTGCGGTGGACTGCCCTCTCGGGCCGGGCGAGAACCGTCGCCACGTCATCGACACCCGGCTGGTGGCCGGGCCTCTCGCGGTCCACGCGGACATGCTGATGTGGCACCCGGACGAGCCCGCCGAGCAGATCGCCTGCCATCTGATCAACGTGCTCTTCGCCGTCCCGCAGATCTCCGTCGACCTTGCCGCGCTGCGCGAGGAGCAGCGGGAGGCGCTGGCGTTCTGGCTGGGGGTGTTCCGTGACCGTGCCGATCTGCTGCAGCGCGGCGCGCTGCGCCCGGCCCGACCGGACCTGGGCTACGCCCTGGTCCGGTCGGAGGGTTCGGCGGGGCAGGACGGGAGGCCCGGGGCGGGCGTGGCGGTCGCGCGCTACGCGGCGTTGCCGGTGGACGTGTCCGGCGAGTGGCGGGAGCTGCTGATCGCCAACGCGGACGCCGATCCGTGCGTCGTGCTGCGGGGTGGCACCGGCCGGGTGACGGCTGTCGTCCAGGACGCGCGCGGGCGGACCGTCGCCCGGGAGGTCTTCGGCCTCGGCTCCGGAGCGGGCGGGGTGGGCGGAGCGGGCGGGGTGGCCACGGTGGACGTGCCGCGTGGCGGGCTGGTTACGCTGACCAGGGAGTGAGCGGGGCGGCGAGCGGTCGGCGTCGGCAGTGGCAGTGGCAGTGGCCTTGGCAGCAGCGGAAGAGGAACGGCACGGGTGAGCGTGACGGCAGCGGGGGACACGGACGGCCCGGACGGGTCGGCGAGCCCGAACGGCGCGGGAGGTTCCGGCGGTCCGCGGCGTCGGCGACGCGGCGGGGCGACGATCGAACACGTCGCGCGCGAGGCCGGGGTCTCCCGGCAGACGGTGTCCAACGTGCTCAACGCGCCCGAGCGGGTGCGCCCGGAGACGCTGGAGCGGGTCCGCGCGGTGATCGAGCGGCTCGGCTACCAGCCGGACCAGTCCGCGCGGTCGCTGCGCACCGGTGAGCGCCGCACGCTCGCCTACCTCGCGCCCGTGGACGATCCGCACGACCCCAACCCGCTGATGGGCGGCTTTCTGGAGGCGCTGGTCGACGCGGCCGGCGCGGCCGGGTACCGGGTGCTGCTGTTCCGGCCCCGGCCCGGAACGACCGACCCGACCGCCGCCGTCGACGAGTTGATCGCCGCGCGGCAGGTGGACGGCTTCGTGCTCGCCGACGTGCTGGCCGGCGACCTGCGGGTGCGGCATCTCACCTCGACCGGGCTGCCGTTCGCGGCCTTCGGCCGCACCGGGCCGGACATGCCACAGAGTTGGGTCGACATCGACAACGCGGCGGCGATGGACGCGGTGGCGGCGCACCTCGCCGAACGCGGGCACCGCCGCGTCGGCTACCTCGGGCCGTCCGACGACGCGGACCTGCCGTGGCTGGCCGAGCGGCGCAGGGGATTCCGGGAGGCCGCGGGGCGGCACGGCCTGGAGCTGGTCGCGGAGCCCGCCGAGGCGGGTCTCGCGGCGGCCGCCCGCGCGTTGCTCCGGGCTCCGGCGGGGCGGGTGACGGCCGTCGCCGCGGCGACGGACCTGTGCGCCCTGACGGCGTACGAGGCGGTGCGGGGTGCGGGGTTGGCGGTCGGCGCGGACATCGCGGTGGTCGGCTTCCACGACCTGCCGCTGTGCCGGGTGCTCCAACCGCCGCTCAGTTCCGTGCGGTTGCCGCTGCGCAGGCTCGCCTCCGAGCTGGTGGACGGCCTGCTCGCCCAGATCCGCGGCGGCGAGGCCCCGCCCTCCGGCGTGCTGCTGGCCGCCGAGCTGATCGTCCGCGCCAGCAGCACCACCTGACCCACCCCGGGGATCGGGTCAGCGGGTGGGGACGGCGAGGAGGAGGGCGAAGCGTTCGGCGTCGTCGGTCCACCAGTGGCGGACGGTGAAGCCGCCCGTGGCCAGTTCCTCGGTCAGGGACGCGCGGCGGAACTTGCAGGAGATCTCCGTGCGCAGGTGCTCGTCCGTCGCGAACTCCACGGAGAGGTCCAGGGCCGGTATCTTGACGGTCTGGTCCCGCAGTGAGCGCAGGTGCATCTCGATGCGCTCGTGCTCCTCGTTCCAGCGCGCGACGTGCGCGAAGGCGTCGGGGTCGAAGTCGGCGTCCAGCTCGCGGTTGAGGACGCCCAGCACGTTCTTGTCGAACTCCGCGGTCACGCCGAGGCTGTCGTCGTAGGCGCGGAGCAGGACCTCGCGATCCTTGACCAGGTCGGCGCCGAGCAGCAGCACGTCGTCCGCGCTGAGGGTGAGCCGCAACGCGCGGTAGAAGGCTTGCCGTTGCGCCTCGTCGAGGTTGCCGATGGTGCTGCCGAGGAAGGCGACCAGGCGCGGGCCCGGGGCGTCCGGCGGCAGGGTGAGGTCGGTCTCGAAGTCGGTGACGGTCGCGGCGACGCGCAGCCCCGGGTAGTCGCGGATCAGCGCGGCGCCCGCCTGCTCCAGCGCGCTGGGGCTGACGTCGAGCGGGGCGTAGCAGGAGAGCGTGCCCGCGGCGGTGAGCGCGTCGAGCAGCAGGCGGGTTTTGCGGGAGGAGCCGGAGCCGAGCTCGAAGAGGGTGCCGGCCCGGGTGAGGGCGGCGATCTCGGGCGCGCGGCGGGTCAGGATCTCCTGTTCGGCGCGGGTCGGGTAGTACTCGGCGAGATGGGTGATCCGCTCGAACAGCTCGCTGCCGTGCTCGTCGTAGAACCACTTGGGCGGCAGGGTCTTGGGATCGGCGGTGAGGCCGGAGACGACGTCGTGGCGCAGGGCCTTGGCCAGGTGGTCGGCCGGGAGCCGGTTGTCCAGGGTGAAGAGCTGTCGTTGCGTGATCATGGTGAGTCTCTCCGGTTCTGTTCCGCGGTCCTGCTCGTGGGCGGAACGAGGGGTGCGGGAAAGGCTGTCGGTCGACTGCTTCGGTGTTCGCGCCGGGGGACGCAGGCGGAGGATGCGGGCGCCCGCGCGGGTCGCGAGCACCAGGGAGTGGTCGGGGACCTCCTGCCACTCGCCGCCGGTGGACCCGGTGGACCCGGTGGACCCGGCGGACCCGGCGAGTTCGTCGTCGGGCTCGGAGGCGACGAGCACTCGGCCCGGCGCGCACCGGTACCAGAGGGTGTCGCCGAACCGGGTGGCCGCGATCGACGCACCGTCGGTGAGCAGCAGGTTGAGCCGGGCGTCCGGGCGGACCGACGCCACCTGCCGCACCAGCGCGGCCAGCGCGCCCCCGGCGGGTTCGCCCCGGCGCAGGCGGCGCACCAGCATGGCCCAGAGCAGCGCGGAGTCGCTGCGTGCCTCGAGTGCGAGCAGCGCGGCGCTGTCCAACGGCGCGTCGGCGCCCGGCGTGCCGGAGGCGGCGACGGCCGCCGGGAGGCGGGTCCAGTCGGGGATCACGCCGTTGTGACTGAACAGGTAGCGGCCGTCGCGGAACGGGGCGGCGGCCGCCTCGTCCTGCGTGGTGCCCGCCGTGGCGGAGCGCACGGCTGCGAGGATCGCGCCGCTGCGGACGGCGCGGGCGAGTTCGGGGAGGTTCGGGTCGGCCCAGATCGGCACCGCCCGCCGGTAGCGGGCGGGTTCGGGCGCCTCCTCGTCCTCCTCCCGGTCCGCGGGGACCGGCTCCGGGTACCAGCCGAGGCCGAAGCCGTCGGCGTTGACGGTGCCGTGGCGCTGGCGACGCGGTGACCAGGACTGCTCGTAGAGTCCCCGCGCGGGCCGCAGCACGACCTCGGCGAGCGGTACCACCGGCCCGAGATAGGTGAGATGACGGCACATCAGCGGCGTTCCTCGGGGTCGGCGTCACGGGCGGTGCGGAAGCCGCAGAAGATCTGGCGGCGGATCGGGTAGTCCCAGTTGCGGAAGGTGCCGCGGCAGGCCACCGGGTCGACGCCGAAGGCGCCGCCGCGCAACACCTTGTAGTCCGGGCCGAAGAAGACCTCCGAGTACTCCTTGTACGGGAACGCGGTGAACCCCGGGTGCGGCGCGAAGTCGCTCGAGGTCCACTCCCACACGTCCCCGATCAGCTGGCGCACGCCCAGCGGGGAGGCGCCGGCCGGGTGGCTGCCGACGGGGGAGGGCTGGAGGTGGCGCTGCCCGAGGTTGGCGAGTTCGGGGGTGGGGTCGGCGTCGCCCCACGGGTAGCGGCGGGAGCGGCCGGTGGCGGGGTCGTGACGGGCGGCCTTCTCCCACTCCGCCTCCGTCGGCAGGCGCCGTCCGGCCCAACGGGCGTAGGCGTCGGCCTCGTACCAGCACACGTGCAGCACCGGCTCGTCCAACGGAACCGGCTCGACGACGCCGAAGCGGCGGCGCAGCCAGCCGCCCTCGACCGCGTCGGGTGTCTCGGCGCGCCGCCAGAACAGTGGTGCGTGCAGGCCCGCCTGGACGCGGTGGGCCCAGCCCGCCGTGCTCCACCAGCGGGGTTCCTCGTAGCCGCCGTTGGCGATGAACGCCTGGTAGGCGCGGTTGCTGACGGGCACGGTGTCCAGCCAGAAGCCGGGGAGGTCGACGCGGTGGGCGGGGCGCTCGTTGTCGAGCGCCCAGGGCTCGTCGTCGGTGCCCATGGAGAAGGGGCCCGCGGGAATCCACGTCTCGGGGGGCAGGTCGGCGGCGTCGGCGGGTGCGGGGGTGGGGCGGGGCGCGGTGAGGACGGCGGGGCCGCGGCGGAGTTGGTGGGTGGCGAGCATGGTCTCGTCGTGTTGCTGCTCGTGCTGGGCGAGCATGCCGAAGACGAAGCCGTCGGCGAGCAGGGGGTCCGCGCTGTCGGGGTCGAACGGTGCGGCGTCCAGGACGCGGAGGGCGCGTTCGCGGACGGCGGCGAGGTAGCGGCGGGCGGGGTCCGGCGGGAGCAGCGGGAGCGCGGGGCGCTCGGCGCGCGGGTGCTGGAAGGCGTCGTACAGCGGGTCCAGGTCGGGGCGGATCGCGTCCTGGCCTCCGGCGGCGCGGACCAGCCAGATCTCCTCCTGGTTGCCGATGTGCGCCAGGTCCCAGACCAGGGGCGACATCAACCGCGAGTGCTGCGCGGCGAGTTCCTCGTCGTCGAGGCAGTCCGTCAATGCGAGCGTCCGCCGCCGCGCCCGCTCCAGCGCTTCCCGCGCCAGGGCGCGAAGCGCCTCGGTCGAGGGCCGCCCCCCGGCACCGTCCCCAGCGGGGCCGCCCGCACCGCCCTGCGCCTGCGGCGCGGCCGGGCGGGTGTGCTCGGGTGTCGAGTGGTTTTCGGTTCTGCCTGCGGCGGGGTCGGCCGCGCCGCCCTGCGCCTGCGGCGCCGCCGGGCGGGGTGTTTCGTGGTCGGGGTGGGCTCCCCTGGTGCTTGCGGTTGCGCCGAGGGCGGGGCTTCCGGTGGTGTCCTGTGTCTGTGGCGTGGTTGGGCGGGGTGTTTCGTGGTTGGGGTGGGCTCCCGTGGTGCTTGCGGTTGCGCCGAGGGCGGGGCTACTGGTGGTGTCCTGTGTCTGTGGCGTGGTTGGGCGGGGTGTTTCGTGGTTGGGGTGGGCTCCCGTGGTGCTTGCGGTTGCGCCGAGGGCGGGGCTTCCGGTGGTGTCCTGCGTCTGGGGCGCGGTTGGGTGGGGGGTGGGCCGGCTGGGGTGGCGCTCGGTCGGGCTTCCGGAGGTGGGGGTGGCCGGGGGGCGCGCGGGCTCGCTGGGGCGGGCGGTCGCGGTCATCGGGGGAGTCCTTCCGGATGGGCGGGGCGACCGGTGGTGCGGAGGTCGTCCAGGAGGTCGTCGGCGGGACATCGTTCGCGCGCGGTGTACTGCTCGGCGAAGGCGGTCACGGCGCCGCGTAGCGTCGCCGGGACGCCCGCGCGGCCGAGGGCCGCGTCTGCGGCCTCGAAGCAGGCCAGCGCGGCCTTGGCGAGCTCGGGGCTCGATGCGCCCAGGCGCGCGGCGCGGGACCATGCCGCGAGCGGCGGGAACGGCGAGGACGCGCGGCACAGCGGCTCGGTGGCCGTCCAGGCCGCCTCCGCCGCGCGCAGGTCGTCCAGCAGCACGGTGGTCACCAGTGCCGGGACCAGCCACCCGTCGCCGGGCTGCGCGTCGATCATGCGCAGCTCCAGCCAGCCGCGCGCGCGGACCGGCGGGAAGAGGGTGCTGAGGTGGTAGTCGAGGTCCTCGCGGGTGGCCGGGCGTTCCGCGACGCCACCGTCGAGCCAGGAGGCGAAGGTGTGGCCGGGCGGGGAGGTCCAGTCGGCGGGCGCGTCGCGCCGCAGGCAGAGCAGGCCCGCGTCGAGCGCGAAGCGTGCCCACGCGTCGCGGGGGTCGGCGTCCTGGGGCAGGCCCTGCGGGGGCCTGGTGCGGCTGGGGTCGAGGTGTTCCCACACGGCCTGGCGGGTGGACCGCCAGCCGGTGGGGCGGCCCTGCCACAGCGGGGAGTTGGCGAAGGCGGCGACCAGGACCGGGCCGAGCCGGTGCACCAGCTGCCAGCGGGCGCGGTAGCCGTCGAGCCCGCCGTTCTCGGTGCCGGCGTCCAGGTTGAGCTGTACGGCCGCGGTGGCGCGCATCATCATCCGGCCCCAGGGGCCGATGCGGTCGAGGTAGGCCTCCATGGCCGCGTAGCGCGGGTGGTCCAGCACGCGCGGCGGATCGCGGAAGGGGTCCAGGCCGTAGCCGGCCAGGTGGAGGCCGTGGCGGTCCAGGGCCTGCCGGACGAGCGCGAGGTCGGTCGCGGCGGTGGTGACGCACGCCAGGGGACCGGGCGCGCAGGGGGTGCTCAGTTCGAGCTGGCCGCCCGGCTCGCGCGTCAGCGCGGTCCCGCTGGGCAGCCGTCCGTCCGTTGCCGGGAGTGACGCGAGGGCCGCGTCCAGGCGTTCGGGCGGTACGGGTCGGCGCGGCTGCGTCCGGTCGAGGACCAGCCATTCGAGCTCGACGCCCGCGTTTCCCGGCGGTCCTGTCTTGAAGCACACGCCGTGGATGTGGCCTTCGGCCTGGTCGAGCGAGAGCTCGTCCTGTGCCTCGGTGTCGGACTCAGGTCCCACGGTTCACGCCTCCTTCCATGTCCACCTAACCCCTCGGCGGCAGGAGCGGCACGCCGAGCGCGTCCATCCTCCGTGGCCTGCGGAGGGCGCGACAGCGGTGTCTGAGCCAGTCGCGCGCCTGCGCACCGGCGGGGCGATTTCACCCGATTGGTCATCGAACATCGGTGCGACAAGGATGCGTCGTATACGGATGGGGGGATGGGGGATGGCCTGAAATCGACGTTTGTGATCAAGCGCGTGCAGGGATCTGGGCTGTTGCGAAGATCGGTCGAGGGGGCTGGGATGAACCATCCGGTTTGGCACGGTTCTCCCCGGCGCGTCGCTGTCAGTCCTTCGTACTACTGTTCGGTGCTACATGGTCGGTGCATGCCGACGCGAGGGATCGACAAGGGGGCTGGTCGATGTATCGCCAAGGAGATGTGCTCCTGGTGCGGGTGGCGGCGATCGCCGTCCCCGCGTCGGTGACTGCGCTGCCGCAGCAGTCGCGGGACGCACGCGGGCGGCTGGTGCTCGCGTCGGGCGAGGGCAGTGCCCCCGTGCACGCCGTCGCCGGGCCTGGTCGCCTGCTGTGTGGGGTGGGCGGCCGCGCGGAGGAGCCCGGGCAGGCCTGGCTGGAGCTCACGGCACCGGCGCTCCTGGAACACGAGCGGCACGCCCCGATCGAGCTGCCGGCCGGCTGGTACCGCGTGGTGCGCCGGCGCGGCTACCTGCCCGCGCCGCTCGGTGGATCCGCGGAGTTCTGAGGGCGGGCCGAGGGCTGCGGGGGCGCGGGCAAGTAGCCGCGCGGCGACAGGCTGAGGCGAGGAGGGAGACGGGGATGACGACGGAGCAGACGGAGCAGGACGTCTGGGTCGGGATCGGCACGCGGGTCGGGGTGACGGACCGGGCCGCCGCGGAGGCCGGCGTGCGGGCGGCGTACCGGCAGGCGGGGCTGCCGGAGCCGCGTGCGCTGGTGTGGTGCGCCTCGCCACTGGTCGGCACGGCGGCGGCGCTGCTGCTCACCACGGGCGCGGAGGGTCTCACCGGGCCCGAGGCCCGGTGGGCCGTCCCGGAGGCCAGGCGCCTGCTGGCGGCGCAGGACGTCCGGGCGGACCGCCCAGCCGGTGCGGTGAGCGTCAAGGAGGCCGTGCGGGTCAGGCCCTGGCGGCAGGCCAGGGAGCGGCTGGTCGCCCGGCTCGGGCGGGAGGCCTGGTCGGAGCGGTGGACGGTGGCCTCCGGGCAGAGCTGGCCACGTCTGGACGCGCTGGCCGGGCAGATCCGCGTAGCCGTCGCCGACGGGCTGGCCGGTCGCGGCGCGGCGAGCGAGGGCGCACGGCCGGCCGTGGGCCTGGCGCTGTTCGACGCGGTCCCGGGCCAGCAGGACGCGGTCCGGCTGGCCGGGCTCGCCGACGATCCGGGGCTGGCCGGGCCGGTGGCGATGGCCCGTTCGTCCGGCTGGTGGTGGCCCTACGCCGAGGTGGCGGTGCTGGCCGACCTCCCCGTCGTGCTCGACCGGGACGCGACGGGCCGACTGCACGGAGTCGACGGACCGGCTCTCGCCTACGGGGACGGTTTCGCCCTGCACGCCTGGCGCGGCACGGCCGTGCCCAGGTCGCTCTTCGAGCGCCTCGGCGCGCTGACCGTCGAGGACGTCCGCGCCGCGCCGAACGCGGAGCAGCGCCGGGTGCTGCTGGAGCACTTCGGCCCCGGCCGCTACCTCGCCGCGTCAGAGGAGGCGCAGCTCGTCCACCAGGACGGGACGGGTGTGTTGTGGCGGCTCGAACTCCCGGACGACGAGCCGCTGGTGGTGGTCGAGGTGACCGACCCGGTCCCGGAGCCCGACGGGACGCGGCGGGTCCGCTGGCTCCGGGTGCCGCCCAGCACGCGCAGCGCCCGGGAGGGTGTGGCCTGGACGTTCGGGATGCCCGCCGAGGCGTACCGGCCCAAGTACGAGACCTGACGCCCCGGCGGACGAGGAGGTGCGGGGGTGACGATCGAAGGTCAGGAGAGCAGGCTCCAGGACTGCCCCGGCGCCGCCGGGTCGGCACTGTTCGTCACCACGGTGCTGCCCGGGCTCGCGCCGCCCGAGGTGTCGAGCACGAGACCGGTGGCCACGTTCGTCACCGTCAGCGCGCCTGTCGCGGTGTTCTGGAGCACCCGCCACTCCTGCCACGGATTGCCCGCCGAGTAGTTGAGCAGGTAGGCGCTGTTCCCCGGCTGGGTGCCGGCCGCGAGGACGGTGTGGACGTGGGTGGCGGTGTCGCAGTTGTCGCTGATGCGGACCGTCCCGTCGGGGTTGCCGGTGAAGGTCCACATCTCCGAGGTGTGCGTCGGCCACCAGGTGTTGACGTCCGCGACCGAGGTGAGCGGCGAGCTGCAGGTGCCGGAGACCTCCAGGACCAACCCGCCGGTGCCGCCCGCGCCGAGCGCGTGGTACTTCCCGTCGCCGACGACGCTCGCCGGCACTGTGGTCGGCAGCGCGGAGAGCCGGTAGAGCGCCACACCGTGCGGCGGGACGGACGCGCTGATCGTGCCGCCGCCCGCAGCGGTGACCTCGCCGGTGGCGCCGGTCCACAGCTCCTTGGTGGCGTAGCCGGGGCCGGTGAGGCCGAGCGCGGAGAGGCTGGTGCTCACCGTCCGCGTGTTGGCCGGGTCCTGGTTGACCAGCAGTACCGCCGTGTCACCGTCGGCCAGTTGGCGCTGGAGCACGACGGGCGCGGTGGCGGAGTCCGGGGCCGCGCCGACGAGCGTGGCGGGCCTGCCGAGGCTGTCCTGGTCGATCGCGATCACGTCGCGGTTCTTGTAGAGGGTGAGCGCGGACGCCGGGATGCCGGTGGACCAGGTCGCGGTGCCGTCGGTCCGTACCGAGTCGGCGGCGGAGCGGAAGTCGGTGCCGGAGATGAGCGGCGCGGCCATCATCGACAGGATCGAGATCTCCGTCTGCGACTCGGTGTCGGTGAACGGTTTGTGGCAGGAGCAGGTGTCGGTGACTCCCCAGTCGCCGTAGGGGTCCTGCCAGCCGGCGAACATCATGTCCAGGTCGTTCCAGCTGCCCGGCCGGACCCCCGCGCGGTACTGGAGGGCCGTCTGCAACTGGCCCTGGTAGAGCACCCCGTCCAGCTCGCTGTCGCGGTCGCCGCCGATCCGGCAGAGGTTGGCGACCTGTCCGCACCACACACCGGTGGGCGCGTAGCCGGGGGCCTGGTCGGCGGGGGTGCTCGCGGCCTCGATGACCGGATCGGTGCGGGCCGGGTCGTTCGGGTCCTCGAGGTAGGGGATGCCGCTGTGGACCGGCTGCGCCGAGACGCTGAGGGTGACCCGGTTGGCTCTGCCCTGACCAGTCGTGGCGGCGTCGAGCGCCTTCTGGAAGGTCTGGACGCGGGCGTAGATGGACTCGGTGAGCTCCTTGCCCTCCCCCTGGGTGCCGTAGTTGTGCCCGTCGGGGCCGGTGATCGGCGGGCCGTAGGGGCAGTCGTCGTACTTGACGAAGTCGACGCCCCAGGAGACGAAGTCGGCTGCGTCGGTGGCCTCGTGGCCCAGGCTGCCCGGGTGGCCCTGGCAGGTGGTGTAGGTGTCGGTGGCGTAGAGGCCGAACTTCATGCCCTTGCTGTGGGCGTACCAGGCCAGGTACTGGATGCCGTTGACGGTCTGTCCGTTGACGGTCTGCGAGGGGAAGTTGTCCGGGTCCGGGATCAGGTGTCCCGAGGTCGGGTCGATGCCCGTCCCGTCGGTTCCGCTCACCGGGTTGCCCGCGGCGTCGTAGAGCTGGAGCGAGCCGTAGGCGTCCTTGACCAGGTCGGTGGTCTGCCCGCTGCGGTGCATCAGCGACCAGCCGTCGTCGATGGTCACCGTGTCGTAGCCGGCGGCGACCAGGCCGTTGGCGGACATGAAGTCGATGGTCTGCTGCACCTCCTGCTCGTTGGTGTCCGTCCCGAAGGTGTTCCAGGAGTTCCAGCCCATGGGCGGGGTGAGGGCGGTGCCGTTGTCGAGCGCGGCGGCGGGCGCGGCCGTGGCGAGGCCGAGCCCGGCCGCTGCGGCGGCCGAGCCGGTGGCGAGCAGGGCGAAGGCGAGGACGGCGCCGCCGAGCCGCGTTCTGTGGCGGGCGTGGGGTGCACGCATGGGGAGGGCTCCAGGAAGGAGTGGGTGGGTGGTGGGTGCTCGGATGTTCGGCGTGAGTGTAATTGCACATGCCACATGACACTAGGGTTGCGACGGAACCGCTTTCGGATGGCGTCCGTCCTATCGGCACACGACGCAGGATCGGAGCGGGGGCATGGAAAGTCGCAACGTCAGAGGCACGGCCGTCATGGCGGGTTGGCTGGTCGTCGCAGTGCTGGTCACGGGCTGCGGGGGTGTGTCGCACCCCGGCGGCGACAAGGTGGTGGTGAGCGGCAAGGGGGGCTCGACACCCCCACCGGTCGCGACGACGCGCGCCACGCCGCAGCAGGCGGCGCCGGGCGCGCCGGCGCCGGGTGGCCCGTGCCCGACTCCCGCCCAGTGGCGGAACCTCCCGGCGCCCACGCACATCGACGGCACCCCTGCCTCGACGCCCGAGGCGCAGGCACTCTCCCAGGCCGTCGGCGCGGCCGGCCGGGAGTCCGCGTTCCGCGACGTGTACGGCAGCCAGATCACCGACTTCCCCGCCGGGCATGTCGCCCTCTGCGTCACCGACCTGGCCGGCGGTCGTCGGCTCGGCGCGGAGGCGAAGCGGATCGACCCGCGGGTCGACCTCGGGCGCCTCGACCTCTACCTGGCCCGCTACTCCGCTGCGCGGCTCGAATCGGCGGTCCAGCGGCTGACGCCGCTGATGCCGAAGGGTGCGCTGGGCTTCCCGATCAACGGCTTGGGCAGCGGCGCGGACTCGTCCTCGGTCGAGGTCGACACGAACGCGGCGGGGATCGCCTCGGCGGCCTTCAGGCACTACCTGGAATCCCGCACGGGCGGCATCCCGGTCACCCTCGTCAACCAGGGCCCCGCGGTCGCGTTGTAGCCGCACCCCGCGCTCGGGCGCGCCGCGCAGCGCGCGCAGTCACCAGCGGGCGGATGCCCCTCACCGAGCGGAGCCCTTCCCGCAGGGTGGTGCCCCGCGCCCCGGTGGCCCTGGCTCCGGCGCGGCTGCGCGCCCCGCTGCGGCTGCGGAGCGGCAGCGCCGTCGTGCCCCTGCGCTGCCGAGCCCCTGCTTCGGCGTGAGCCGAGCCGCGCCGAGCTCCCCGTTCCGCCGCGCTCTCGCGGCCCTGCGCCGCTGCGGTTGCGTGTCCCTGGCTAGGCTGGGAGGGTGCCGTGCAGGGTGAAGGTGGCGCGTGGTCGGGCGAAGGCGAAGGCTGCCACGTGGGCCGGTCCGACCGGGAGGTCGGTGATGGTCCAGGCGTCGGGGTGGCGGGAGGGGTCGTCGCCGAGGTAGTCGCTGGCCGGGTCGCGGCCGAGGCCGGTGCCGAGGGCCTTGAGGTAGGACTCCTTGCGCGTCCACACCCGAGCGAAGGACGCGGGCGTGGGGCCGGCCAGGGAGGCGGCGAGCTCGGCCTGCTCGTCGGGGTGGAGGGACGTCATCGTCTCCCGCGCGGTCGCGGCGGAGGGGAGGGCCTCCACGTCCACGCCGACGGGCGTGGCGTCGGGGGCGAGGCCGATCAGGACCAGGCCGCCACCGTGGGAGAGGGAGAACGCGGGGGCGTCCCCCGGTGCCGCCAGGCGGGGACGGCCGTGGAGCTCGCCGCAGCACGGGCAGGGCTCGCGCTCGAAGCGCAGCTCCGCCGCCGGCAGGCCGGTCCGCGCGGACAGGACCGCGCGCAGCCCGGCGTGGGCCACCGTGTACAGGACGCGGTCCGCCGCCCGGAAGAATCGCCCGGCGCGCTCGCGCTCGGCCGCGTCGAGGACGTCGAGGTCGAGCTCCGGCTGCGGGATTCGGGCGTCCAGCAGCCACAGCTGGACCTCCGCCGGGGTGGCCGTCACGGCAGCAGCCCGGCGAGGTGGCGGGCGTAGCGGGCGGTCGCGCCCGGCGCGAAGGGGAGGAAGAGCTCGGGTTCGATCAGCTCCAGCTCCATCACGGCGGGACCGTCCGCGAGTTCGACCAGGTCGACGCGGCCGTAGGCGACGGGCGCCGGGGCGGCGGCCAACGCGGCACGCGCGACGGCGAGTTCGGCCGCCGAGGGGGTGTGCTCCTGGACCGTGCCGCCGTGGTGCTGGTGGATCCGGTACTCGCCGGAGGCCGGCACCTTGCGGACGGCGTGGCTGAACTCGGTCCCGAAGAAGACCAGCGAGGTCTCGCCCCGGGTCAGCACCGACTCCACGAGCGGCTGCAGCAGCGCGTCGCCGCCGCGCGTCAGCTCCGTCAGGTGCGCGGCGGTCTCCGGAGCGTCGACGGGGGAGCGGAGCGCGCCGCGTGCGCCCGCGGAGACGGCCGGCTTGGCGACGGTCTCGATGGCGCCGTGCCGGTCGCGGAACGCCGCCAGCGCCGCGTCGACCTCGGTCCGGTCCGCGCCGCGCGGCAGCAGGGTGGTGGGGATGACCGCTATGCCCTGCGCGCCGAGGGCGGGCAGGTAGCCCTTGTGGTGGTTCCAGGCGATGACCTCGGCCGGGTTGCGCAGCGTGGTCAGCTTGTCGGTCCGCCCGGCCCAGGCCAGGAACTCCTCCAGCCGGTCCCAGTAGTCCCAGGTGGTGCGCACCAGCGCCATGCCGTGCGTGCCCCAGTCCAGGGGCTCGTCCCACGGCTGGATCTCGGCGCTGACGCCGAGTGCCCGCAGCTCGGTCGCGAGCAGGTCGTTCTCGCTGGCCTCGCGCGGCATGGTGCGGCCGGTGAGCAGGACGATGTCGGACACGGGCAAGCCGCCTCTCGGTCGTGCGGGGGTCGGGTGCGCGGGAGGTTTCCCGGAGGTTCCCGGGGGCCCGGAATCGAGCCTAGCCGGTCCCCGATCCGGATGGATCTTGAGCCTGCCCCTTCTGCCGGGCAGCCGCCGACTCCACGGGTATTGACGCTCCGCCAGGCGGACGGGAGACTCCCAGAATCTGGTTAGGAAAGTTTCCTAACTTGGAAGGGAGTGTCGATGTCCCGTACTCCGCAACGCCTCGTGGCCGCCCTCGCCGCCACCGCCGCCCTCGCCGGGGGTGCCTTCGCCGTCGGCGGCAACGCGGTCGCCGCCGCCACGGCCACGCGCGCCGCCACGGCCGCGAAGCTGGCCTTCCCCCAGCACCAGACCTACCGGACCGGCGTGATGCCCTCGGCCTCCCAGGCCACGCGCGACGCGGCCGTCGAGAAGCAGTACGACTCGTGGAAGGCCACCTACCTGCACCACGGGTGCGCGAGTAACGAGTACTACGTCTCCACCAAGGGCGACGGGGACGCGACCAACAACGGTCCGGTCTCCGAGGGTCAGGGCTACGGCATGAACATCGTGCCGCTGATGGCCGGTTACGACGCCAACGCGCAGACCGAGTTCAACGGGCTGTGGCAGCTGGTCAAGGACCACAAGGACCAGTGGGGCCTGATGCAGTGGCAGTTGGACGGCAAGACCTGTAAGTACTACAGCTCCGGTACGCCGGACGCGGCCACCGACGGCGATCTGGACATCGGCTACGGCCTGGTCCTCGCCGACAAGCAGTGGGGAGGCTACACCGCCGACGCCAAGGCCTGGCTGGCCAGTGTCTACGCCCATGACGTGACCTCGGACGGCCACCTCAAGTGCGAGGACGACGGCCCGTCGACCGACACCCGCCCGTCCGACAACATGCTGGACCACCTGCGGGCCTTCGCCGCCTACGACACCGCGCACGACTGGACCAAGGTCGTGGACCGGATGCAGGCGGTGGTCGGCGAGTTCACCGCGGCGTACTCGTCGAGCGCCGGCCTGATGTCGGACTTCGTCATCCACGCGAACACCACCTCGCCCTCCCCGGCGCCCGCGAACTACCAGGAGGACCAGCCCGACAACATCGTCGGCTACAACTCCATCCGCGTCCCCTGGCATCTCGGCACCGACGCGCTGCTCTACGGTCCGACCACCGCGGCCGTCTCGCTGGGCGACGCCAAGAAGTGGTCCGCCTGCACCAAGAAGCTCGCCGGCGGAGACCCGGCCAAGGTGCAGCCGCACATCAAGCTCAACTGCGCCAACGGCAACGTCTCCGGCGACACACAGGCGGAGGAGGCCGGCGACTCGATCGGCCCGGCGGCGATGGCCGCGGGCGACCAGGCCTGGACCGACGCCATCTGGAAGCAGTTGCAGAGCAACCCGTTCGGTGACGGCTACTACGGCGAGACCATCAAGACGATCGTGATGATCGTGATGGCGGGCGACTACTGGAACCCCAGCCAGCACTGACGCGACGTCAGAACGGCGCTCCACCCGCGGCCCGGGTGGAGCGCCGTTCGCACCTGTGGCTTGCGCCTCAGTCCCGCAGGCGACGTCCGCGGACGGGACGGTGCCTCCACGATGCCAGGCTCCGCCGGACGAAGGCGGCCACCGCTCGCAGCGCGCCCGGCACGTGCGGCGCCGCCGCCATCACTGCGACGGCCACGGCCACGGCGGCCAGCAGCAGGAGGTAGTTGCGCAGGTAGGGCAGCGGCAGCAGGCTCGGGTTGCCGTGGTCGACGCCGGCGCGCAGCACGGCCGGCAGGCCCACCGCCGTCAGCGCCGCCACGACCACCAGCCCGCCGCGCAGCAGCGGCCGCCGGACCAGCGCGGTCCCCGCCAGCAGCACCAGCGGCAGCCAGAAGCCGTCGTGCAGCACCACCGCGCCCGCGCCCCAGACGAGCACGTCCAACGGGTCCCGGATATAGGGGTCGTGGAGCAGCCCGTAGACGCCGTAGCCGATACCGGCGATCCCGAGCAGGGCGAGCGCGGTGCGCAGCGTCCTGGCCGTCCTGGCCGTTCTGGCCGTCATTGTCACAGCACCTCCAGCCGGGAAACCCACTTGGTCTGCAGCACGCCGGGCCGGTTGGGCGCGATGATCCGCGCCGGATAGCCGTGGTCGGGGTGCAGCGCCTGGCCGTTGACGCGCAGCGCGAGCAGGGTGAGGGGGTCGCGCGCGTAGGTGTGGGGCATCGTCATCACGGCGTAGGGCCCGTTCCGCTCCAGGGAGGTCACCCGGACCAGCGCGCCGTGAGCGGCGCCCGCGCGGTCCAGCAGGTCCCGCAGCCGCACGCCGCCCCACCGGGCGGACGCGCTCCAGCCCTCGACGCAGGCGATCGGCAGGTCGACGTCGGTCTGGGGGAGCGCGAGCAGCTCCTCCATGGTGAGGCTGTACGGGCGCGGTCCGTCGACCCGCAACCGCCAGTCGGCGGGCGTCGTCACCGTCCCCGCCTGCGCGGCGGTGCGGTTGACCGGCAGCCCCTGCGGCCCGAGGTCGGGCCTGCGCGGCGCGAGCAGGTCCAGGGAGCGCAGCCACGGCACGGTCTGCCCCGCGGTCACCAGCGTCACCGCGCCGACGGCGGCCGCCACCGACCCCAGCAGCGCCCGCCGCCCCGGCAGTGCCGGCTTGGTGCGCCGCCAGTGCGCGGCGATCTCCGGCGCCTTGGCGGCGATGTGGAGCAGCAGTCCGCCGACGGCGATCCAGGCCAGCCAGAAGTGCGTCTGCCGGAAGGGGAACGGCCACGGGTACCACTGCAGGGTGTTGAGCAGTCCGGTGAAGAGCTCCAGCAGGAGCGCGGCGAGGAGGAGGGCGATGCCGAGGCGCTCGAGGGCGTGCCGGACGGTGCGGGCGGGCGGCCACGAGAACAGCCGCGGGTAGACCACCCACAGCTTGGCTCCCAGCAGCGGGATCGCGGCGATGCCGCTGATCACGTGCAGGCCCTGGGTGACACGGTAGCCCTGGACGGGCCGGCTCGGCAGGTGGTCGCGCAGCCAGGTCGGCGGCTGCTGGAGCAGGTGGCTGATCAGGCCGGTCACGAAGCAGATCAGGACGGCTGCGCCGAGCCACCGCCCGAGCACGACCGCGGTCCGCGGCTCGTGCAGGCGTGACCGGAAGGTCCCCTCCTTGAACGGCCCCCGCCGCAGGGCCTGCGGCGGCGCGGGCAACGTCACATCGAGGGGATTACGGAGGCGGAGGCGTCTCATGTCTCCATGAGACGCCCGCAAGCAGGGTCTGAAGCCGATCAACCCGGCTACGGAAGTCTTACGTCAGAGGGACGTTGCACTGACCTCGGGGCCGCGGGGAACTGCGCGGCAAGCCACTGGTGAGCGGACGGTCCGGGGTGCCCAGGGCCATCCGCACGCCAGTGGTTGTTCGCGCCCACGCGGCGGAGCCGCATATCGGCAGAGCCTCGCGCCCCTGAAGGCGCTGCGCGCCTTACCGCAGCATGCCGCCGATGAGGCCGCCGACGCCGGCGGCCTCGACGTTCTCGCCGGACTCGGCCGCGAGGTACGGGGCGAGGGAGTGGGCGAGGTTGGGGAGCGGCATGCTCTGCAGCCAGATCTGGCCCGGCCCGGTCAGGGCCACCAGCAGGAAGCCGTCCTGGCCGAAGATCTTGTTCGCGATGCCGGGGATCCGCGTCATCGAGAACTGGACCGACTGGTCGAACATGCCGACGTGGCCGGGGTGCGCCAGCATCGTCTGGCCCGGGGCCAGCGTGTAGGTGGTGAGCTCGCCGGAGAGCTCGATCCAGGCGCGGCCCTGACCCTCCAGCTTCTGGAGCAGGAAACCGTCGCCGCCCCACAGCCCGCCGCGGATGCTCTGCTGGAAGCCGACGGACGGGGTGATGCCCGGCGTCCCGGCCAGCCAGCCGTGGCGGTGGACCATGACGCTGCGGCCGGGGGTCAGGTCGATCGGCACGATGTGCCCCGGCACCTTGGACGCGAAGGCGACCAGGCCGGGTGCGCCCTGCGCCTGGTACTGCGTCAGGAACAGGCTGCCGCCCCCCATGACGCGCTTGATCGCGCCCATGAAGCCGCCGCCGTTGCCCGGGCCGCCGCCGGACATGGTCTGCGACATCTGGATGTTCCCGGACATCCACGACAGCTCGCCGTGCGGCGTCACCACGTACTCGCCCGGGCCCAGCTGCACCTCCAGCACCGGCATGGTGGTGCCCTTGATCTCAGCCTGCATGGCGGCTGCCCCCTCCAGATCTCGTCGGTTCTGTCCGCACCGTAGCGCTCCGCGCCAGGGCCGCAAAGCCAGGTCGGAGGACTGTTGCCGGACCGGGACGGGACGTGGACGCACGGCGGACGCTCGGATGGTTCGCGATCTGTCGGGCGGAGGGATTCCGGCCTTACAGCTTGCCCGTGGCTGTCCGGGCAGTGGATTTGGCAGCGTGGTGGCCCGACTGTCCCGATCCCCGAAGGAGCCACCGCCATGGCCATCGTCCTGCACCGCGCCGACCGAGCCGAGCTCGGTGCGTTCGCGCCCAAGCCGACCAGCACCACCGAGGGCCAGCAGGAGGCGCTGCACACGGTGTGGACGTCACCCGAAGGAGCGGAAGCCGGTGTGTGGGAGGCGACACCCGGACGGTTCACCGCCACCCGGGAGGGTTACCACGAGGTGTGCCAGATCCTCTCCGGGCGGGCGACCCTGACGCCGACCGGTGGCGAGCCGGTCGAGATCGGGCCGGGGGACCTGCTGGTGACGCCGGCCGGGTGGACCGGCGTCTGGGAGGTCCACGAGACGCTGCGCAAGACCTACCTCACGATCGATCTTCCTCACGAACTCTGAGCCCGGGCCAGTCGAGCAGCAGCTGCTGCTTGCGCGGCAGCGAGGCGACGACGAGGTCGTAGGAGTCCTCGACCATCTCCCGGACCAGCCGGTCCGGGAGGGACCCGTCCAGTAGGACGGTGTTCCAGTGCCGCTTGTTGAGGTGCCAGCCGCCGGTGATCGCCGGATGCTCCGCGCGCAACCGGACCGCCAGGTCCGGGTCGCACTTGAGGCTGACCCGCAGGGGTTCGGCGTCCAGCGCGGAGAGGGCGAAGACCTTGCCGCCGACCTTGAAGACGGACGTTTCCGGATTGAACGGGAACGTCTCCTCCGCGCCGTTGAAGTCCAGGCAGAAGGCATGGAGTTGAGGAGAGGTGAACGGTCCGTGATGCATGCCACCAGTCTGCCGCCTCACAGATAGCATGATTGGGATCTCCGGGATGACGGTATGTCACCCCGGAGCGGGGTTGCTGTTGGTTGCTGCTGGGGAGGGGCCGACGTGGCAGAGAACGCGGACATCGACGCGGAGTCGGAGTCGGAGTCGGGTTGGGACTGGGCCGAGGCGGAGGAGGGCGAGGCGGAGCCGCGCGCCGAACTGCGCACCGACGTCCCGCACCCGGCCCGGATGTACGACTACTACCTCGGCGGCAAGGACAACTTCCCGGCGGACCGGGCCGCGGCCGAGAAGGTGGTGGGGCTCGTCCCGACCGTCCTGGACGCGGCCCGCGCCAACCGCCGCTTCCTCGGCCGGGCCGTCCGGCACGCGAGCCGCCTGGGCATCCGGCAGTTCCTCGACATCGGCACCGGCATCCCGACCGCGGAGAACACCCACGAGGTGGCGCAGCGGATCGCCCCGGAGTCGCGGATCGTCTACGTCGACAACGACCCGATGGTCCTCACCCACGCCCGCGCGCTGCTCAGCAGCACGCCCGAGGGCCGGACCGCGTACGTGGACGCGGACTTCCACGAGCCGGACGCGATCCTGAACGCCCCGGTGGTCAAGGAGCTGATCGACTTCAGCAAGCCGGTCGCGGTACAGGTCGTCGCGCTGCTGCACTTCGTGCCGGACTCCGACGAGCCGTACGCGCTGCTGGACCGCTACAAGGCCGCCCTCGCACCGGGCAGCGTCCTGATCCTCTCGCACGGTACCGCCGACCACTCCGACGACGAGGACACCAAGAACGCGGTGACGGGCATCTACCAGGCGGCCGGCATCACGGTCGCCACCCGCAGCCACGACGAGATCCTGCGCTTCGCGACCGGCGCCGACGGGTGGGAGCTGATCGGTCCGGGCGCCGTGTCGATCCACGAGTGGCAGGCCGAGGAGGAACCGGTCGGCGAGGAGGACCAGCGCCTGACCCGGGCGCAGGTCGGCGGCTACGGCCTGATGGCGGTGAAGCGGGGCTGAGGCCCGGCGCTCAGAAGCCCCGCAGGCGCTCGGTCTCGCGACGGTCCCGCTTGGTCGGGCGCCCGGTGCCCCGGTCGCGGACCGGGACGGCGGGGGCGAGCTCGCGTGGGAGCGGGGGCGGACTGTTGTCGATCAGGCACTCGGCGGCGACGGGCGCGCCGACGCGCTTGGCGACGGTGCGCTGGACGATCACGATGCGTTCGCGTCCCTCCTGACGCAACCGCACCTCGTCCCCGGGCCGCACGAGCTGCGCGGGCTTGGCGCGCTCCCCGTTCACCCGCACGTGCCCGGCCCGGCAGGCGGTCCCGGCGGCGGACCGCGTCTTGGCCAACCGCACGGACCAGATCCACGCGTCGACGCGGACGGGTGCGGTGGGCAGTTCCTGGGCCATGCGCCTCACCCTACGCCTCGGGTCGGTTGCCCCCTCCTCAGGCGGCGCAGCCGCCAGCGGCGCGGGGCTCCGCGCGACAATCCCCCAGCCTTCGGCCGGGAGGTGCTCCTGAGGTGCCCCCTCCGGCGTGCGGATGGTCCTCACTGAACAGGGCCATCCGCACCGGGTGGCTGCTCGCGCCCACGCAGGGGGCACCTCCCGAAGGCTGGGGGAGGAGCCGCAATCAGCAGAGCCCGTGCCCCTGAGGGGCTTCAGCTCTCGCCCTGTCCCGTGAGGCGGCCGAGCTGGAGTTGGAACCAGTCCAGGCGCGCCTGCAGCAGCGCTGCCTCCGCCGCGAGTTGGGGAACGAGGGTGTCCGGGTCGGCGTTCGCCGGCGGGGTGTCCGCCGGGGCGCGAGGGGGCGGGGGAGCGAGGCGTTCGTCGCAGGTGGCGAGGGTGCCGGGGCCGGCCAGCGCCGCGTACGCGGCAAAGCGCAGGAGCGGGCGGTGCCCCGCGCAGACGGCGCACGTGCCGCTGATCGCGCGCCAGCCGAGAATGCCCTCGCCCGTGTCGAGGACCCCCTCGGACGCGCGGCCGCAGGCGCAGCGCGGGAAGCCGATCCGCCGGACCCGCTGCCGCTCGAAGCGCATGCCGCGTTCGTGGCGGAGGTAGACGCCCAGGACGGCCACGTCCAGGAGCACGGTGTCCCGGTACTCCGTCGCACAGCCGAGCTCGATCGCCGCGCCCGCCTCGTGCAGGCAGTAGAAACCGCACGCGCACCAGCGCGACGGCGGGCGGTGACGCCGCTCGTAGCCGCAGCGGGCATCGTCGAGCGGTCCGTAGACGATGTCCCCGCCGAGCGACACGCCTCGGAAGCCGAGGCGGGTGCCGTCGGCGGAGAGCATCGGCCGGGCGATCTTGTACCCGACCGGCGGTCGGTCCGGACGCTCCCGCTGGGCGCGCCGGAAGCCGCTCACCGCTGGGTGCTCGACCCCGCGGTCACCGGCTCCATCGGCGCCGGCCGTGCGGTGTCCGCTTCGACGGTGCCGGGCTCCGATACGGGACGTGGTTCCTCGACGCCGCCGTCGAGCACGTCCTCCGCGACGCCCTTGGCGACGAGCTTGCCCAACTTCATGACGACCCCCTCCTGTCCGTGACGCGGTGACGGTTCGCGTTCCCATGGTGACTCAGCGACGGCGTCGGCGGAAGAGGCCCCAGCGCTTCGACGGGTGGTTCCCCTCGGCGGGCTTCGCCGCCTCCGGCTCCTCGGCCGGCCGCTCGTCGCCGTGCCGGAAGGTTTCGGCGAGGCAGCGGCTGTCTCGGATCGGGCTCGGGTATGGAACCGAACTCGACCTCGGCGTTCGGGAAGAACAGCCGCAGCGTCAGCACCGCGCTGGGCGACTCCACCGCGGACGCGGCCACGGAGAGCCGTGTACGGACAGTCGGCTGCTGCCTCCGTGCGCCGCCCGCCGCCCGCCGCCCGACGCCCGTCGACCGCCGGTGGAGGCGGTCCGAGGCCGCGTGTCGCACAATGTGCGGGTGCCCAGTTCTCAGAAGACGAGTTCACAGAAGAGCAGTCAGTCCGCGTCCCCCGCCCGTCGGCGGGAGATCCTGGGGACCGCCGCGCGCGTCTTCGCCGAGCAGGGGTACAACGCCACGACCGTGCGGAAGATCGCGGACGAGGCCGGGCTGCTGGCCGGAAGCCTCTACTACCACTTCGACTCCAAGGAGTCGATGCTGGAGGAGATCCTGTCGGGCTTCCTGGACGAGCTGTGGGCCGGCTACGACGAGGTGCTGGCCGCCGGGCTGGGCCCGCGCGAGACGTTGGAGGCCCTGGTCACGGAGTCCTTCCGGGAGATCGACCGGCACCGTGACGCCGTGGCGATCTACCAGAAGGAGGCCCGCCAGCTCGCCGCCCAACCCCGCTTCGGGTTCCTCGCCGACTCCCAGCGGCGCTTCGAGCAGGTGTGGTTGGAGACCCTGGAACGCGGGGTCTCCAACCAGGACTTCCGTTCGGACCTGGACCTGCGCCTGGCCTACCGCTTCCTGCGCGACACCGTCTGGGTCGCCGCCTCCTGGTACCGCCCGGGCGGCGGGCACAGCCCGGAGCAGATCGCCCGCCAGTACCTGTCCATGGTCCTGGAGGGCATCGCCGCTCAGCCCCTGCCTTAGGGCCTGGGTCGGCCTGGGTCGGCCGGGGCGTCGCGGGGGCACTGCGGATCACCAGATGCGGACGCGCTCCTCCTCGGCCAGCCACAGGCCGTCGCCCTCGGCGGTGGCGAAGGCGCGGTGGAACTCGTCCAGGTTGCGGACGATGTTGGCGCGGAACTCGGCCGGGGCGTGCGGATCGATGGCGAGACGCTGCTCGGCCTGCTCCTTGCGGCACTTGAAGCGCCAGCAGTACGCCCAGTTCAGCAGGAGCGTGCGGGACTCCGCCGGGTCCAGACCATCCGTGCCGTTGGCGTCGAGGCCGCGGGAGATCCGGTAGGCCTTGTGGCCGATCGTCAGACCGCCCAGGTCGCCGATGTTCTCCCCGACCGTCAGCGCGCCGTTGACGTGCTGGCCGGGCAGGTCGCGCGGCGAGTAGGCGTCGTACTGGTCGATCAGCGCCTTGGACTTCTTCTCGAAGGCGGACTTGTCCTCCGCCGTCCACCAGTCGTTGAGGTTGCCCGCCCCGTCGTACTGCGCGCCCTGGTCGTCGAAGCCGTGCCCGATCTCGTGGCCGATGACCGCGCCGATGCCCCCGTAGTTCTCCGCCGGCTCGGCGCCGGGGGAGAAGAAGGGCTCCTGGAGGATGCCCGCCGGGAAGCAGATCTCGTTGGTGCCCGGGTTGTAGTAGGCGTTGACCGTCTGCGGCAGCATGAACCACTCGTCGCGGTCCACCGGCGCGCCGATCTTGGCCAGCTCGCGGTCGACGTCGAAGGCCGCCGCGGTGCGGGCGTTGCCCAGCAGGTCGCCGGCGTCGGCGTCGAGCGCGCTGTAGTCGCGGAACCGGACCGGGTACCCGATCTTGGGCCGGAAGGCGTCCAGCTTGAGGAAGGCCTGCTGCTTGGTCTCCTCCGTCATCCAGTCCAGTGCGGCGATGGAGTCGCGGTAGGCCGTCAGGAGGTGGGCGACCAGTTCGTCCATCATCGCCTTGGAGGCGGGAGGGAAGTGCCGGGCCACGTACTCCTCGCCGACCGCCTCGCCGATGGCCCGCTCCACGAAGGAGACCGCTCGCTTCCAGCGCGGACGCAGCTCCGGGGTGCCGGCCAGGGTGCGCTCGTGGAACTCGAAGTGGGCCCGGACGAAGGCGGCGGACAGGAACGGCGCGGCGGAGCTCAGCACCCGGGCCATGGCCCAGGAGCGCCACTGCTCGATCGGCACCTCGCCGAGCAGCCCGGACAGGTGCTCGAAGTAGGAGGGCTGCCGCACCAGTGCCTCGGCCAGCGTGCCTGCCGATCCCGCCTCGCCGCCGAGCGCGGCGACGTACCCGCTCCAGTCGAAGCCGGGGGCGAGCGTGGTGAGGCCGTCCCAGCCGGTGAGGTTGTAGGTCTTCTGCACGTCGCGGGTCGCGACCCGGTCCCAGTGGCCGGCCGCGAGCCGGGTCTCCAGCGCCAGCACGGCGGCGGCGCGCTCGGCCGGCTCGGGCGACTCGGCCAGCGTGAACAGTTCGGTGAGGTACGCGGCGTACCGCTCGCGGACCTCGGCGAACTTCTCCTCGCGGTAGTAGGACTCGTCGGGCATGCCGAGGCCGCCCTGGACCAGGTTGACCAGGTAGCGGTCGGAGTCGCGGTCGTCGGTGTTGACGTAGGCGCCGAAGAGCCCGGAGCCACCGGCGCGCTCGAAGCCGCCCAGGAAGGAGGCCAGCTCGCGCACGTCGCCGAGACCGGCCACGGCCTCCAGCTCCGAACGCACCGGGTCCAGGCCGCGGGCCTCGACCGCGGCCTCGTCCATGAAGGAGGAGTACAGCGCGGAGATCTTCCGGGCGTTCTCGCTGCGTGGCGTCGGCTCGCTCGCGAGCTCCTGGATGATCTCACGCACCTGTTGCTCGGACCGCTCGGCCAGTTCGGCGAACGGGCCCCAGCTGGACCGGTCGGAGGGGATCTCCGCGGTGTCCAGCCAGGTGCCGTTGACATGTCCGAAAAGGTCGTCCTGCGGTCGTGTGCCGGGGTTCATGCCGTTCTTGGCGCCGTCGAGAATGCTCATCCTCGGAGCGTACGGCAGAGCGACCCGCTGACATGCGGCGTTCGCCCGGGGCCGGTCAGGGCTGGATCCCGGCCGGCTCCACCGCCACCTCCGCCCCGTCGCCGCCCTGCTTGCGCCGGGAGAAGCGCAGGTAGAGCGAGGGCACCACGAAGAGCGTGAGCAGCGTGGAGCTGACCAGGCCGCCGAGGATGACGATCGCCAGCGGGTACTCGATCTCGCGCCCCGGCTGGTTGCCGACGATGACCAGCGGGACGAGCGCGAGCCCGGTCGCGAGCGAGGTCATCAGGATCGGGGCGAGACGTTCGCTCGCGCCGCGGATGACCAGGTCGGGGCCGAAGTCCATGCCCTCCTCGGTCTCCAGGTGCTGGCAGTGATTGATCATCAGGATCCCGTTTCTCGCGGCGATGCCGAAGACCGTGAAGAACCCCACCAGCGCCCCGATGGTGACTTGTGCCCCGCTGAACCAGATCGCGATCAGGCCGCCGACCAGCGCCATCGGCATCGTGACGAAGAGCAGCACCGCCAGCCGCCACGAGCCGAAGGCCAGCTGGAGCAGCAGCAGGATCGCCACGCCCGCCAGCAACGCCGTGGTCAGCAGGCTCTGCTGGGCCGACTGGCGCTCCTGGTACTCGCCCAGTAGCGCGTAGTGGGAGCCCTGTGGGACGTGGACGTTGGCGGCGAGCTTGGCCTGGATCTGCTGGACCACGCCCGACAGGTCCGCGTCGCCCGACACGTTAGCGCCGACGTCGATGTAGCGGGAGTTGTTCTCCCGGGTGATCAGGTAGGGGTCGGGGCCGAGGGTGACGTTCGCGACGTCGCTGAGCTTGATGTGGCCGCCGCTCGGGGTGTCCAGTGGCAGCGCCGCGATCGCGCCCGGGTCGGAGCGCACGGAGGGCATGCTCCACACGTAGACGCCGTAGACCTGGTTGTTCTCGAAGACGTTGCCCATCTCCGTGCCGGCCACCAGCGTCGCCGCCTGCCGGCGCACGTCGCCGGGCTTCAGCCCGTACTTGGCGGCCTTGTCGAGGTCCACCGTGACCTGGATCTGCGGGGTGTCGACGGAGAGGTCCATGTGCGGGTCGACGACGCCGTTCACGCCGGCGACCTGGCTCAGCACCGACTGGGCCGTGCTGCGCATCTGCGCCAGGTCCTGGCCGTAGACGCGGACGGTGATCGCCTGCTTGGACCCGCTGAGCACCTCCTCGATGCGCTCGTTGAGGTAGGTCTCCACGTCCCGGTACAGGCCCGGGTGGCTGTCGACGACCTCGCGGACCTTGGCGAGGGTCTTGTCGTAGTCGACGTTGTCGGCGATGTGGATCCACACCTCGGCCGCGTTGATGCCGACGATCTCCTCGCCCTGCGGGGCGCGCCCGATGTGCGCGCCGAAGTCCTCGACGCCGGGGATCTGCCGCAGTTCCGCGTCGAGCTGCGTGGTGGTGCGGATGACCTCCTGGTCGGAGGTGCCTGGGATGGCGTCCCAGTGGATCAGCAGGTCGCGCTGCTGGAACGTCGGGAAGAGCGACTGCCCGAGCTGGGGCGCGATCAGCGCCCCGCACAGCACGACGGCGGCGAAGACGGAGTAGGCCGCCGTCGGCCGGGCCACGATCCGGTTCAGGAACGCCGAGTACCAGCGGCGCAGCACCCGGACCAGCGGCGACTGGAACCGCTTGAGCGGCGCCCGCCGCAGCAGGATCAGGGTCAGTGCCGGGGTGACGGTGAGCGCCACCGCCATCGAGGCGATGATCGCCAGCGTGTACGCGAAGGCGAGCGGGCGGAAGAAGGCCGCCGTCAGGCCGTTGAGCAGGAAGACCGGCACCGCGGCGGCGACGATGATCAGCGTCGCGTAGACGATCGGGCTGCGGACCTCCAGCGAGGCGCCGAGGATGATCCGGGCCGTGGACCGGGTCGACTTCTCGCCGTCCGCGCCGGTGCGGCGGGCGATGCGCAGACGCCGCAGGATGTTCTCCACGTCGATGATCGCGTCGTCGACGACCGCGCCCAGCGCGATGATCAGACCGGCCAGCACCATGGTGTTGACGGTCGTGTTGAGCGCCCGCAGCACCAGCACCGCCGCCGTCAGCGACAGCGGGATGCTGACCAGGCTGATCAGCGCCACCCGCCACTCGAAGAGGAACAGCACCAGGATCACCACGACCAGCAGGAAGCCGAGCAGCAGTGAGTCCAGGAGGTTGTGGATCGAGTCGTCGATGAAGTCGGCCGGCCGGAAGATGTGGGTGTCGAAGGCGACGCCTGTCAGGCCCGGTTGCATGGCTTTGAGCGCGTCGTCGACCTGTGAGGTGATCTTGAGCGTGTTGCCCCAGGGCAGCTTCTCGACGACCAGCAGGATGCCCGGCTTGCCGTTGATGATCGCGTCGCCGATGAGCGGCTGGTAGCCCGAGACGACGTTGCCGATCTGGCCCAGTGTCACCTTCTTGCCCTGCGCGGCCTGGTCCTCCAGCGGGATCTTCGCGAGGTCGGCCGGGCTCTGCACGGACAGCTGGTGCGCGACGGAGAGCCGCTGGTCGCCCAGCCCCGGTGCCGCGCCGCCGTCCAGGAACCCGCCCGCGCCGACGACGGCGCCGTTGGAGAACTGCAGCGCGCCGGAGTCCAGGGCGTCGGCGGTGGTGCGTTCCACGTTGTCGAGGGTGACCTGCTGCGCGGCCATCTTCTTCGGGTCCACCTGGACCTGGAAGGCCTCCGGCCGCTGGTCCCAGATCGACACGTCCGCGACGCCGTCGACGTGCAGCAGACGCGGCTTGATCGTCCAGTAGGCCAGCTGCGACAGGTCCTGCGGCGTCAGCGGCTTGCCGTTCGGGCCGTTGCCGCTGGCGGTCATGCCGATCTGGACCACCCGCGCCGTCGCGGAGACCGGCGCGAGCATGACGGGCGGGCTCGCCCAGCGCGGCAGCGTCGGCCGGACGGTCGCCAGGCGCTCCTGCACCAGCTGACGGGCGTGGAGCAGGTTGGTGTTCGGGGAGAAGACCATGACGATGGAGGAGAGCTGCGGCACCGAGGTGGAGCGCATCTGGGTGAGCCCCGGCATGCCGTTCATCGCGAGTTCGAGCGGGACGGTGACCAGCTGTTCCACGTCCGAGGTGGACAGGCCCAGGCTCTCGGTCTGGATCTCCACCTGCGGCGGGGCGAACTCCGGGAACACGTCCACGGGCGTGTTGCGGACGGTGGCGATACCGATCGTCATCATCGCGACGGCGGCCGCGACCACGAGGAACCTGAAGTTGAGGCTCCACGACACGATCGACCGCATCACCCCGCCGCGGCCGTGCGGCTGAGCGCGCATCACTCTTCCCCCACTCCGTACTCGGTGCCGAGGAGCTCGGCCGCGCCGACCACGACGACGGGCGTGCCCGCGGCCGGTCCCGCGCTGAGGGCGACGGTGTCGCCGGTGTACCGCGCGATGGTCACCGCGTGGCGGGTGTACGCGTGCCCGCCGTCCGGGACGTACACCCAGGGGACCCCCTCCGGGTCGTAGATGATCGCGGTGATCGGCACGTCCGTCTCCCCGCCCGTCCCCGGGAGGGAGACCACCGTCCGCAGGCGCACGCGCTGTTCCGCGAGCGGGGTCAGCACGACGGTCTGGACGTGCCCGTACCCGGGGAGGGTCGCCGTCGCGCTGGGCAGCGGCCGCAGCGTCGCCGGCGTGTAGGCGGCGGGGGTCTGGTCCTTGGGCCCGCAGGCCGTGAGCGAGGCGGTGGCCAGGGCGGCGACCAGTACGGCGAGCACCCGTACCCGCGACATCAGGCTGCGCCTTCCTCGGGGTCGGTCGCTGACGCGGGCGAGCTGCCGTGCAGCCCCTCAGGGGCGCGAGAACCACCGGCGTCCGGATGGCCCTGCTCGTGCGGCGCGCCACCCTCATCGGTGGCTTGTCGCGCCCCGCCGCGCAGCGGCTGACCGGCAGAACCTCGCGCCCCTGGGGGTACCGCCAGCGGCACGGCCTCGTCCTCCTCCGAGGGCCCGCGGCCGGCGAACGCGGGGAGCAGGAAGAGCGTGACGACCGTGGCCGTCACCGCGCCGCCGATCAGGACGAAGGAGAGCGGACGGACCAGCTCCAGGCCGGCGATGTCACCGCGCACGGTGAACGGCGCGACCAGCAGGATCAGGCCGATCGCCGAGGCCGTCACCGGGAAGGCCGCCTCCCGGGCCGCCACCCCGGCCGCGCCCGCGTGGCCGGAGAGCTCCAGCTCGCGGGTGCGTCGCAGCACCCGCAGGCCGCCGCGCACCGCGAGCGCCAGCACACCGAGGAAGCCGATCAGCTCGCCCGCGCTGATCTCGCGGCCCGCCGCGAACGCGGTGAGCGCGCCGCCGGCCAGCGAGAGCGGGAGCGTCACCAGCAGCAGTCCGGCCCGCGGCCAGCTGCGCAGTGCCGCCTGGAACAGCAGCAGGGTGCCGATCGCGCAGCCGATCGCGACCAGGATGATCTGCAGCGCGGTGCTCTGCTGGTCGGCGATGCCGCTGGAGACCTCGGCGTGGTAGCCCTCCGGGAGGGTGACCTGACGGACCGCAGCCTGGACCTTGGCGACCGCGGTGTCCGCGTCGATGCCGTGGAGCGAGGCGGTGATGTCGAGGTAGCGCGAGGCCTGGTCGTGGTCGATCTCGGTCGGCGAGGGCGCGATGGTGACGGTGGCGACGTCCTTCAGCGGGACCTGGCCGCCGCTCGGGGTGTCCAGCAGCAGGTTCTCGATGTCGCCCAGGTTGGCGCGGACCGTCGGCACGCTCCACACGGCGACGTCGAAGATCTGCTGCTGCTGGTAGTAGCTGCCGACGGGGATGCCGGAGATCAGCACGGCCGTGTCGCGCCGCACGTCACCGGGCTTGAGGCCGTAGTTCGCGGCCTTGTCCACGTTCGTGTCGATCAGGATGGAGGGTTCCTGCACGGGCTCGTGCACCGTGGCGCCGCTGACGCCGTGGATGCCGTCGACGACGGCCTTGAGCTTGTCCGCGTTCGCGGTCAGCGCTGTCCAGTCGGTGCCGTAGAGACGGACCGTCAGGGGAGAGCTGTTGCCCGGCGAGGTGTCCGACTGGGGTGCCTGGGCGAGGGCCGTCTGCGCGTACGTCAGGAGCTGGTGTCTCAGGGCGGGGTAATGGGTGAGCACCTGGCCGATCGCCGCCTTGGTCCTGCCGAGGTCGGCCTTGCCGGAGACGGTGAGCCAGGTCTGCGCGGCGTCCACGCTGACGATCTGGTCGCCCAGCAGGGCCTGGCCGATGTCGCTGGCCACGCCCGTCACGCCGGGGACGGCGCGCAGCTCGGCGCCCGCGGCCTCGGTGGTCTGCCGCATCGCGGGCAGCGAGGTGCCGGGTGCGGCGTTCCACTGGACGACGAGGTTGCGGTCCTGCGGGGTCGGGATCAGGCTGTCGCTGCCGAACTGCGGGACGATCGCCAGCGCGGCCAGCCCGAGGACGGCGGCCAGCGCGAACGCGGGGGCGCGGCGGCGGGCGAAGAGCGGGGCGAGGCGGTCGTAGGCGCCCTCGATCCAGCGGGCCACCGGCGGCACCGTCCGGCCCTCGGGGGCGCGGCGCAGCAGCAGGAGCGAGAGCGCGGGGGTGACCGTCAGTGCGACGGCGGCCGCGGCGACCATGGTGAGCACGTAGGTGAAGAGCATCGGCCGGGTCAGCTGGCCGTTGCTGCCGGGCACCATCAGCAGCGGCACGGCGGCCAGCAGCAGCACGGCCAGTGCCCAGCCGAGGGGGCGTCGCACGCCCAGCAGGGCGTCGGTGATCGCCACCGCGCGGCCCTCGCGACGGGCCCCGGGGGAGTCGTCCTCGCCCGGTGGCGCCAGGTCGAGCCCGCGTTGGACCGCGGTGACCGCGGAGACCGCGTCGTCCACGACGACGGCCAGCGCCACGGCGAGTCCGGCGAGGGTGAACCAGCTGAACGTCGCGTCGCGCAGCTCCAGCACCCAGGCGGCGGTGACCAGCGGCAGCGCGATCGCGACCAGACCGACGAGGGCGACCCGCCAGGAGCGCCAGGCCAGCCCGAACCAGAGGACCAGCAGCACCAGGCCGGCCAGTGCGGCCCAGCCGAGGTTGCTCATCGCGGAGTCGAGGTAGGTCGCGGGCCGGTAGACGTCGGTGTTCACCTTGACGCCCTGCAGGCCCGGGGCGAGCTCGGCCATGGCCGCCCGGACGCCCTTGTCCACCGCGAGGGCGTTGGCGCCGGGGAACTTCTCCACGACCATCAGGAAGCCGGTGCCGTCGGCGGACTGCGAGGTCAGCACCGCGTCGCCGCGCAGCGCCGGGTGGTCCTCGACGACCTTTGCCACGTCGCCCAGCCTGAGCTTGCTGACGCCGGTGTCGACCTCCATCGGGACCTTGGCCAGGTCCTCGGGCGTCTTGATCGGCAGGATGTGCTGCACCGAGATGCGCTGGTTGGGGGTGTCGATGAAGCCGTCCGCGCCGGGGGTGGAGGCCTCGACGAAGGTGAGCGGCGAGGTCCACATCGCGTCACCGGTGGTGTTGATCACCTGGGACAGCGTCACGCCCTTGGCCCGCAGCTTGGCGGGGTCCACCAGCACCTGGAGCTGCTGGTCGCGCTGGCCCCAGATGGTGACGTTGGCGACGCCGGGAACGGCCAGCAGCCGCGGCCGGATCCGCCAGCGGGCCAGCGTGGACAGGTCGATCGGGCTGATCGTGGAGGAGGAGATGCCGACCATCAGGCCGCGGTCCTCGGCGGACAGCGGCTGCACCATGACCGGCGGCGTGCCGACGTTGACGACGGCCGGGCCCTGGTTGACGCGCTCCTGCACCAGCTGGCGCGCGCTGTAGATGTCGGTGCCGGGCTTGAAGGTCAGCTCGATGTCGGAGAGCCCCGGCAGTGAGCGCGAGCGCAGGTGGTCCAGGAAGGCGACGCCGTTGAGCTCGTCCTCCATGGGCACGGTGATCAGCTGCTCCACCTCGGTGGCGGAGAGCCCGAGCGCCTCGGTCTGCACCTGCACCTGGGGCGGCAGGAACTCGGGCAGGGTGTCCACGGCCGCGTCGCGCAGCGACCAGATGCCGAGCCCGGCCACCACCAGGGCGGCCACCACGATGACGGCGGCGAGACGCAGGCAGGATGCGATGAGCCAACGCACGAGACGTTCCCCCGTTTCTTCGTTCCCCCACGGCGGCAGCCACTGACGGCATGTCAGGGATGGCGGATGCCGTGTTCTCTCCCCCGGTACGAAAGTCGTCTAACGCAACTACCCACGTTCGGCCGAGCACACTCGGTTCCCATGTGCTTGCGGAGCGTGGTCCCCTAGTTCGTGAAGATGACGTGAAGTGAGTGTGTCATCACGTTCAGTTTCCTGCCAAGACTGCGGGGCATATCGGGACGGCAACGATGGTTGGACCTGTTCATGACCCCTGAACCGCCGCCCACCCGACCGTTCGTGCTGATCAGCGCGGCGATGTCCGTCGACGGGCACATCGACGACACCTCCCCGGAGCGGCTGCTGCTCTCCTGCGCCGAGGACTTCGACCGGGTTGACGCGCTGCGGGCGGAGTGCGACGCGATCCTCGTCGGCGCCGGGACGCTGCGGGCGGACGATCCGCGTCTGGAGGTCCGCGGCGCCGCGCGCCGCGAGGCCCGCGTCGCGCGTGGCCTGCCGGAGCACCTGCTCAAGGTGGTCCTCGCCGGACATGGCGGCCTCAGCGCCGAGCTGCGGCTGTGGCACAGTGGCGGCCCGAAGCTCGTCCTCGCGCCGGACGCGGCGGTTCCCGGGTTGCGGGCCGAGTTGGGGGCGCTCGCGGAGGTCGTGGGCACCGGCGTGGAGCTCGATCCGGCACGCGCCCTCGACGCGCTGGCCGCGCGGGGCGTGCGCCGGCTCATGGTCGAGGGCGGGGGCGCCATCCAGTCCCTCTTCCTGACGGCGGGTCTGGTTGACGAGATTCAGCTGGCCGTGGCCCCGTTCTTCGTCGGTGAGGCCGCGGCCCCCCGCTTCGCCCCGGCCGTCGGCAAGCCGTTCCCGCAGGACGCCGCGCACCGCATGACGCTGCTGGGGGCGGAGCCCCTCGGCGACATGGTCGTGCTGCGCTACGCCGCGCGCCGCGCGGACGCGTCACGGGTCACGGCGGCCGACCTCGGCTGGATGCGCGTCGCGATCGACCTCTCCCGCCAGTGCCCGCCGTCGGAGTCCGCGTACTCGGTCGGCGCGGTCGTCGTCGCCGCCGACGGCACCGAGATCGCGCGCGGCTTCTCGCGCGAGAGCGGGGACGACAAGGTCCACGCGGAGGAGTCCGCCCTGGGGAAGATCGACCTCGCCGATCCCCGCCTTCGCACGGCCACCATCTACTCGACTCTGGAGCCCTGCTCGGTCCGCGCCTCCCGCCCCTCGCCGTGCGCCGAGCTCATCCGCTCCGCCGGCATCGGCCGCGTGGTGCTGGCCTGGCGCGAGCCGGCCCTGTTCGTGGCGGACTGTCAGGGCGTCGAACTGCTGGAGCAGTCGGGCGCGACGGTTGTCGAGACCCCGACCCTCGCCGAGGAGGCGAGGGCGGTCAACGCGCATCTGGTCTAGTCGGCGGTTCTGCTCCCCGGCGTCACCGCCGGCCGCGCTGGGCCGCCTTGATGCCGACACCTACCAGGGCGGCCCCAGCCGACGGCCGGCGCGCAGCCGAGGTCGAGCCTGGCGAGTGTCGCCCACGGCGGCATCCTGGCGGTGGATCAGTCGGAGTTGATCATGCTCTGGGCGGCGTAGACGAGGTAGTTCCACAACTCGGCCTCGTGCTCAGGCTCCAGATCGAGCGAGTCCACCGCGTCGCGCATGTGGCGCAGCCAGGCGTCGTGGGCGGCGCGGTCGACCTTGAACGGGGCGTGGCGCATGCGCAGGCGCGGGTGGCCGCGCTCGTCGCTGTAGGTGCGGGGGCCGCCCCAGTACTGCATGAGGAAGAGCGCGAGGCGCTCCTCGGCCGGGCCGAGGTCCTCCTCGGGGTACATGGGGCGCAGCAGCGGGTCCGCGGCCACGCCCTCGTAGAAGCGGTGGACCAGGCGGCGGAAGGTCGGCTCGCCGCCGACCTGCTGGTAAAAGGTCTCGGTCTGCAGGGTTCCTCGCTTGATCTGGTCCACGCGTCCATCCTCTCAGACCGCGGAAGTCACGCGTCGTCCCACCGGAAAAGCCGGAGCGAGACCGCGCAGAGCAGCACCGCCGCGGCCAGCAGCCCGCCGATCGTCGGCAACGCCGCGCCGACGCCCTTGCCCCGGCTCAGCACGTCCTGCATCGCCACCGAGAGGTGGTGCAGCGGCATGACCTGGGCGACCGACTGCACCCAGCCCGGGGCGAAGTCGAGCGGGAAGAACGAGCCGGACAGGAAGGCCATCGGCAGCACGATCAGCTGGGCCGCGCTCTGCGCCGCGTTCTCGGTCCTGGCGAAGGAGCCCGCCAGCAGGCCGATGGACATGAAGCAGAGCGAGCCGCTCAGGACCAGCGGCACGGCCAGCCACCACTCCCCGGTGAGCTTCAGCCCGTAGTACGGCAGCGTCGCGACACCCAGGAAGACGGCCGTCTGCACCAGCGCGACCAGGAGCGTCACCGCCGTCGGCGCGGCGATCACCGCCGCCAGGCTGACGGGCGCGAGCCGCAGCCGGCGCAGGATGCGCTTGCGGCGCCAGGCGACGAGGGTGAGGGCCGCCGAGAAGGTGCCGGAGGTGGCGATCGCCCAGCCCAGCAGACCGGGCGTCAGGTACTGGATCGGCTTGGTGGAGCGGTCCTCGACCTGCGCGGTGGTCAGCGTCCAGGCGGGCGGACGGCCGGTCGCGTCCTGGTTGGCCTGCTGGACCACCGCGTCGACCAGGCCCTGGACCGTCGCCGCGCGGGTGGCGTCCCCGGCGGAGAAGTGGAGCACCAGCTGACCGGAGGCGGTCTGCTGCAGGGCGCCGTCGTCGGTGCCGTCGCGGACCTTGCCGAGCGCGTCGGCCAGGTTGTCGTCGCGTTTGACCGTCAGGCTCTGGCCGAGCTGGGCCCGCTGCGCCGCGGTCATCGAGTCGAGGACGCGGACCGGGCCCACCTGCAGCACGGTCGAGTGCGCCGCCGAGCCGGACTTGAACAGCACGCCGAACAGCAGCAGGAACATCAGCGGGAAGAGCACGGTGAAGAACAGCCAGGTGCGGTCCCGCGCGTTGCTGACCAGCAGCGACCGGGAGAGCGAGAAGAAGGCCTTCATTCCCTGCACCTCTTTATTCTCGGTAGGCCCGTCCGGTCAGGTGCAGGAAGACGTCCTCGAGGGTGCCGCCGCGGGCCTGGAGGCCGTGGAGCGCGCCGCGCTCGCCGAGCAGGGCCAGGACGGGGGCGGGGGAGCGCGTGGCGAGGACGAGGGAGACGCCGTCGTCGGAGACCTCCACCTCCTCGTCCAGGGCCGCGCTGGCCTCCGCCGCGCTCAGCGCGCCCGAGGGGACGCTGATCCGGGTGGGCGCGTCCAGCTCGCGGATCAGCGTGGCGGGCGGGCCGGTGCGCAGCAGCCTGCCGTGGTCCATGACCGCGACGCGGTCGCAGAGGATCTCGGCCTCGTCGAGGTAGTGCGTGGTCAGCACGACGGTGCGGCCGTCGGCGTTGATCTCGCGCAGCAGGTCCCACAGGTTCCGGCGGGCTTGCGGGTCCAGGCCCGTCGTCGGCTCGTCCAGGAAGACCAGCTCCGGCTCGTGGACCAGCGCGCAGGCGATGGACAGGCGCTGGGCCTGGCCGCCGGAGAGCTTCTCCGCCTGGGTGCCGGCGAACTCGGTCAGCCCCACACGGGCCAGCATCTCCTCGGCCCGGCGCGTGCCGACACCGTAGAGGGAGGCGAAGGCGGCCAGCTGTTCACGGGCCGTCAGCCGTTCGAAGAAGGCGGAGGCCTGCAACTGGACGCCGATCCGCGGCAGCAGCCGCGGGTTGCGCGGCCACGGGCGCTCGCCCAACAGCGTGGCGGTGCCCTCGTCGGGCTCGCGCAGGCCCTCCAGGATCTCCAGGGTGGTGGTCTTGCCGGCCCCGTTCGGGCCGAGCAGGCCGAAGAACTCGCCGCGTCGGACGGTGAGCGAGACCCCGTCGACGGCCTGCACCGCGCCGTAGCGCTTGCGCAGGCCGTCAGCCGTGATCGCCGCCTCGTCGTCCCCTGTCACCGTCACGTTGTCCCCCGTTCGGTGGTCGGGTATGCCAGAGGTGCTGCTGTGCCGCTGTGTGACTCAGGCGCAGTGCACCGTGATGGTGGTCCACGCGCCGACGTGGATCCGGTCGCCGTTGTTGAGCTGGACCGGGGTGTGCACCGGGATCGGGTCCGGGCTGCCGTTCAGCGTGGTGCCGTTGGCGGAGTCGCGGTCCTCGACCACCCAGCTGCCGTCGGGCTGCTCGCGGAGCAGCGCGTGCTCGTGCGAGACGCCCGGGTCCTCCGGGGCGATCGACAGGTCGATCTCCGGGAGGGTGCCGCGCTGCTGGCTGCGGCGGCCGATGCGGAGCTCCCGCTGACCGGTCATCGGGACCCGGCGCTCGGGGGAGTAGGGGGGGAAGTAGAGCCCTGAGGCGTCCGGGCCGCTGCGGGACATGATGTCCTGGAAGTAGTCGCGGTCGGCGGCGATCACGGCGATCCAGGTGCCCCGGTAGGCGGGCGCGGCGGGCTGCTGCGGCTGCCCGCCGGAGCCGGAGGACGGACCGAAGGGGTCCATGCCGCCGAGGCCGGGGTTCGCGCCGGGCATCCCGCCCGGGCCGCCCTGCGACGGCGGGGCGAGGACGTACTCGGTGTTGCCGCCGTTGGTGTCCCCGGTGATGTAGGAGCCGTAGCCGCCGCCGTTGGTCACCGGCCCCGGAACGGGTGCGGAGACCGGTGCGGACACCGGCCCGGACGCGGGCTCACCCGGGTACGCGCCCGCGCCGGGGAACGGCTGCGGCGCGAACTGCGGGTCGGGTTGCGGCTGACCGGGCTGCGGCTGACCGGGGTATGCGCCGGCGCCGGGGAAGGGCTGCGGGGCGAACTGCGGGTCGGGCTGCGGCTGACCCGGCTGGCCCTGCGGCTGGCCGGGGAACCCCTGCCCGGGGAACGGCTGCGGCGCGAACTGGGGGTCGGGCTGCGGCTGACCGGGCTGCGGCTGACCGGGGTATGCGCCGGCGCCGGGGAACGGTGGCGGGCCAGGGTTCGGGGTCGGCTGCGGCGCAGCCCCCTGCGGTGCCAGGTCCCAGTCGTACCCGCATTCCTCGCAGTACCGGCCCGTGCGCGGTGTCGCGCAGATCGGACAGACCGGCAGACCGGCGGTCGGCGCCGCCGGAGCGTGCGCAGGCTGCCACGGCTGGGCCGGCGCCGGCGCCGGCTGCCCGGACATGGGCGTCCCGCAGTAGTCGCAGTAGTCGGTGGTCTGCGAGGTGTGGCCGTTCGGGCAGATCGGCATCGTGGCAAGCCCCCCTCGGGCAAGCTAAGTGGCGTTCGGCAGCGGAGCGGACTCCGCTACTTCTTCACCCGGACAGTCTTGGTCGATCGGGTTTCGAGTGTCATCGAATCCTCCTCGCTCACGTTCTTACGGAAGCGAACGGTACCTTCCTTCGCGTCGACCACGTCGACCACCTTCGACAGCAGCTTGAAGGTGTCCTCGTTGCCGGACTCGGCCGCGAGCTGAACGGCCTTGCCCAGCTTGGCCGTCGCCGCGTCGAGGTCGCCGCGGCGGTGGGCGTCGAGGCCCTCCTGGATGGCGCCCGCGAGCTCCGCCTGGCCGGTGTAGTGCGCGACCTGCGGGTTGATCTTGGTCGAGGCGTTCAGGTCGTCCGTCCACACGGCCTTGACCAGACCCTGCGAGAGCACCTCGGTGGTCCCGTCCGGTTGCGGCACGACCAGGCTGATCCGCCCGGCCAGCATCTCGTCGCCGACGCCCGCCGGGGGCACCTCGATGCAGACGTGGTAGTCGCGGCTCTCGTCGCCCCAGGAGCCGGTCGGGTAGTCGCCGGCGCGCGGGCCCGCGTCGACCCGGCGGCCGCTGAGGTCCTCGACGACGGGGGCGACCTGCTTGACGAACTTGACCGAGGCGTTGGCAGGCGTCCAGACGCGCAGCGCGACGTCGGCGACGGCCTTGCCCATGGCCTTCTCCATCATCGCCCGGAAGTCCTCGGCGAGGCCCGAGGGGTCGGCGACGATGTCGACGGAGCCCAGCAGCGCGGACGAGATCCGGCGCAGCTCGGCGACCTCCCAGTCGGTCCCGACGCCGCGGCAGTCCGTGGTGAAGCGGCCCTGGACGCGGTCGAGGGTGTGCTGGAGCTGCTCGGGGCGCTCGTGCTCGTTGCGGCCGTCGGTCAGCAGGATCGCGTGGCGGATGGAGATGTCAGGCCGGGTGGAGAAGATCTGGTCGGCCTTGGTCAGCCAGGTGCCGATGGCGGTGCCGCCGCCCGGGGTGAGGCGGCGCAGCGACTGCTTGGCCTCCTCGCGGGTGCCGGGGGAGGAGATCGCCAGCTGCCCGGCGCCCGGGTAGACCTCCTTGGCCTCGTGCGTGCCCGCGACCACGGCGAACGCGACGCCGTCGCGGACGGAGTCGATCGCGACGGCCGTGGCCTCACGGGCATTGCGGATCTTGGTGGGCGGGTAGTCCATCGAGCCGGAGCAGTCCACCGCGATGACCACGGCCGCGTCCGGGCCGTCCGCCATGCCGCCGTAGCCGCCCGCGTACGCGGACGGGCTGGGCAGCGCGGCACTGGTGCCACCGCCGGTCGCGGTGACCGTGACGATCGCGTTGACCTCGTTCGCGCCCTGCGCGAGGTACGCGTTCTGGAAGATGTCGACCGAGAACTGCGGGAAGTTGGACTTGGTGAGCTTGGCCATGGTCAGCTCTCCCCCTCGCGTAGCTGAATGGTGGGTGAATCGAGGCCCTGGTCGTCGAGGGCCTGGCCCACGAGCGTGGGCGGGTGGTCCGGCAGCGCGGGCTCGGGCGGCTCGACCGGCAGGAGGGCCACGGTCACGTTGTCGTGCCCGCCCCGGTCGCAGGCGTAGCGGGCGAGCGCCTGGGCGGCCTGGAGCGGCTTGGTCCGGGCGTCGGCGGGGACCACCGCGGCCAGGTCGGCGGCGCCCTCGGCGTAGTTCCACAGGCCGTCACTGCAGATCAGCACGGTGCCCGGGGTGGTCGGGACGAAGCTGGTGAGGTGCGGCTCGACCTCGATCGCGTCCGCGCCGAGCCAGCCGGTGATCGCGTGCGCGCGGGGGTCGGCGAAGGCCTCCGCCTCGGACATCAGGCCCGCCTCGACCATCCGGGTCGCCCAGGAGTCGTCCACGGTCAGGCGCTGGGAGCCGGAGCGCTCGTCGGGGAACCAGTAGGCGCGGCTGTCGCCGACCCAGCCGATGGTCACCCGGCCCTCCGTCAGCACCGCGCTGACGATGGTGCAGGCCGGCGCGTTCCGGCTGGGCTCGCGCTCGAACTCGTCCGCGAGCTCGTCGACGCGCTGCGCGGCGACCATGATCGCGTTGGTCATCGCCGCCTCCGGCTCCTCGCCGGCCTCCAGTGCCTCCAGCAGCGCCTCGCTGGCGCTGTCGGCGGCCGCCTGGGACGCGTCGTCGGGACGCGTCGCGGAGGAGACGCCGTCGCAGACGACGGCGACGACGGCGGGGACGCCGTCGGGCCGGGAGGTCGCGGCGACGGCGAACGCGTCCTCGTTCCGGTGGTGCCGGTGCCCGCGGTCGCTCACGCCGCAGACGCCGTTGAGTGCCCGCTCCTGATGGTCCCGCGGCCGCGGCTGCGCCAACCCGCACACCTCGCAGTAGCCGTCGGTGTCGATCCGCTGCGCCCCGCAGCCGACGCAGACGCGGCTGTCGCCGCTGGGCACCCCGCTCCAGGGGTCGGCCCCGGCGGGCGTCTCCGTCTCGGTCGCCAGCACGGGCGCGGCCAGCACGAAGTCGCCCGTGGCACCGGACGGCACGGGCGCGACCGCCGCGGAACCGAGGGGGTGGTCGTCGGCCCCGCCGAAGGCGGGGAGCTCGACGGTGGGTGCCTCCGTGCTCGCGCCGACGCCCGCGGCTGCGCCGGGCGTGCCGGCCCTGGAGGCTGTGCCTGCGGCGACATGCCCGGCGGAGCCGAACGGAGCCCCGCCGGGCATGGCTGCGCCGAAGGCCGGGCCGCCGTGGGTCCCGGCTGCGCCGGGCGTGCCCGTGGCGAGGGCGTGGCTCGGGAGCGCTCCGGCGGCGTGGCCGCCGAACGACGCGTCCCCGGCGACCGCGGCGGAGCCGTCGGGCGCCGTCGCCGGGTCCGCGCCAAAGGCGCGGGCTGCCGTGAGGTCGATGCCGCATTCCTCGCAGTAGCGGTCCGACTCGGCGATCGGCTGGGCGCAGTTGGGGCAGGAGAGGGTCAGTTGGTCCATGCGCTCGGTCACACCCACGTCCTCGGGCGCGTGCGGTTGGCCCGCTCCACCCATGCGATCCGTTGTTCCGGGGTTTCGGCCAGTCGGGCCAGCTTGCGGTACGAGTCCTCCAGCGCGAAGCGCAGGGCGCGCTCCTCCGCCGGGCGGCCCAGCAGGGTCAGCGGGGCCGAGGAGGCCGCCGGGCCGGAGGCGTCCTGGCGGCCGGCCAGGACCCAGCCCAGGGCCTTGCCGAGCACCTCGACGGAGAGCTCCTCGCGCCGTCGCGCGTCCAGGCCGAGGCCGCCCAACTGCTGCGAGGCCGCGTCCAGGTCGAAGCGCAGCGGCTCCTGCGGGGACCGCTCGCGCAGCCGCGCCCGCACCGAAGCGACGCGCGCCGCGACGTAGTGGGTGGACGCCTCGGGCACCGACTCCAGTGCGGCCACCGAGCCCGGACGGTCGCCGGAGGCGAGCAGCACCCGGGCCAGGCCGAACGCCGCGCTCACGTAGGAGCGGTCGGTCGTCCACACCAGGCGGTAGAACTCCGCCGCGTCCTCGCGGGTGCCCAGCGCCTCCGCGCAGACGCCGAGCGCCAGCTTGGGCGCGGCCTCGCCGGGGAACGCGTCGTAGACCGCGTCGAAGGACTCCGCCGCGGCGCGCAGCGCGGCGGCCGGGTCGGCGCCGCCGGGCATCGCGGAGTCGGCCAGAGCGGCCAGGCCCCGGTACCAGACGACCCGCCAGTCGTCCGGCGCGTCCGTGCCGAGCTCGATCAGCGCCGCGTGGACGGCGCCCTGGTCGCCCTTCTCGATCAGCGCCCGCAGGCCGCGCAGCCGCAGCTCGACGGAGTTGACCGGCGCCGCGCCGAGGGCGGTCAGCACCTCGTCGGGGGCGGTCGCCATCAGGGAGGCGAGGAAGCCCGCGTTGGGGTCGCCCGGGTCGATCCGCGGGACCGGCAGGGCCAGCGCCGCGGCGCGGGTGTCCAGCGGCAGCATCCGGGGCGCGAGGACGCCACCCGGCAGGGCGATCGTCGCGTTGCCGGGCGTCGGCAGGGCCGCCTGCTTCTTGCGCCCACCGCGCGTCGACGCCGGCGGCTCCTCCAGCTCGGCGTGGAGCAACTCGGTGTCCACGACCCGGAGCTCGGGGCCGAACAGGGTGGAGAGCGCCGGACGCGCCTTGCCGTCCTGGAGCGCCAGCACCTCTCGCAGTACGCCGTGGAGCTGCTCGGCCATCTCCTGCGCGGAGGAGAAGCGACGGCCCGCGTCCTGGTCGGTGGCCCGGACCAGCAGCCGGTAGTAGGACTCGTAGCGGTCGAAGACCTCGACCTCCTCCGGGCCGGGCAGCGAGTCCCGGTAGACCGTGGAGAAGCCCTGGAAGTCGAAGCTCATCACCGCGAGCGCGCGGGCCACGGTGTAGAGGTCGGACGCGGGGGAGACGCCCTCGGCCGCGACCTCGGGGGCCTGGTAGCCGATGGTGCCGTAGATCGCGCCGTCGTCGTCCTGGCGGCGCACCGCGCCCATGTCGATGATCTTGAGCTGGTCCTCCGACTGGATCACGTTGTCCAGCTTGAAGTCGCAGTAGATCAGGCCGCGCTGGTGCAGGTAGCCGAGAGCCGGCAGGGCCTCCAGCGCGTAGGCGATGGCCTGCTCGACCGGCAGCGGCTCACGTCGGCCGTCGGGCAGCCGGCGCGCGTCGGCGATGTCCTTGAGGGACTTGCCGCCGACGTAGTCCATGACGATGTAGCCGTCCCGGGTGCCCTTGCGCGGGTCCGGGTGCTCGACGAAGTTGATGATGCGGACGATGTTGGGGTGGTCGACCTCGGCCAGGTAGCGGCGCTCGGCGATGGCGACGGCCAGCGCCTCCTCGTCGCCGGTGTCCAGCAGGCCCTTCAGCACGATCCACTTGTCGTTGACGCGCCGGTCGATGCCGAGGTAGATCCAGCCCAGACCGCCGTGCGCGAGGCAGCCGACCACCTCGTACTGGCCGCCGACCACGTCGCCGGGGAAGAGCTTGGGCGTGAACGAGTAGGCCGTGCCGCACTTGGTGCAGAATCCCTCGCTGCGGCCCGGGACGCCGTTCTTGGAACGCCCGACCGGTGACTCGCAGCTGCTGCAGTAGCGCTTGCGCTCGGCCACCTCGGGGTTGGCGAGCACCTTGGTGCGAGGGTCCTCCTTGGGGATCGGCGGCACCGTGACCAGGCCCGCGCCGAGCGCGCCGCGCTGGCTGCGGGTGGTGCTGCGGGTGCTGCGCACCGAGACCGAGCTGCTGCGGCCGGTCCGCGAGGAACGCGAACGCCCCGACATGGTGCGGGCGCTGCGGGAGGTCGAGCCGGTGCGGGTGGACCTCGAGGTCGAACCGCTGCCGCCGTTGCCGCCACCGCCCTGCGCCGGGACGGAGACTGCCAGCGGTGCGAGTCCGCACTCGGTGCAGTATCCGTCCGCGTCGATCACGCCGGTGCCGGTGCAGTCCGGACGCACGCAGGGCGCGCCCGGTCCGGTCGGTGCGGCCGTGACCGTCGCCGTGGCGCTCCCGGGCTGACCGCCCACCTGTCCTGTGCCGGTTCCTGCGGACGGTGCAGCCCCGAGCGGTGCGAGCCCGCACTCGGTGCAGTACCCGTCCGCGTCGATGACTCCTGTGCCGGTGCAGTCCGGCCGTGTGCACGGTACCGCGTTCATCCCCGCCATCCCCCTGCGGCCGGAGCCGCAAAAGTCGTCAGTTGCTGTGCCTTCATGATGCTTCCCCCCGATGACGCTCAGGCACCGTAGGGCCGTCCGTCGACCGGACCGGCGGTGTGCTGTTGCTGGACCGCCCGTAGACCCTGCTGGTAGCGCTGGACCGCGTAGTCCGCGGCGCGCAGGTCGCAGGGGGCACTCCAGAGCATCCGCCGGGCCTGGTCGTACCGCTCGATCAGTTCCGGATCCTCGGCGACGCGGAGTCGCGCCGCCATGGCCTTGTACGCGTCCAGACGCCCCCGCAGTTCCGCGCGGACCGCCAGCGGTGCGGTCACCGCGGTCAGCGACTCCCGTGCCCGCTCCAACTCCCGCTCGGACGCGGCCTCCAGGGTGTCCAGCAGCGGGCCGAGCTGCGACCACAGGCCGTGCCGGCGCAGCTGCTCGGCCTGGGCGAGCCGCTCGCGCATCGCGCTCGCGGGCCCGGGTACGGTCGGCACCTCGGTGGCGGCGATCTTCGCCAGCACCTCGCCGCGGGCCCGGCGGGCCTCGGCCAGGGTGGCGTCGGCGCGGGCCAGTGTCTCGCCCACCCGGTCCATCCGCTCGTCCGCGTCGTCGCGCAGCCGCACCAGATCGGTGAGTTCGAGCCGGATGTCCTCCACCGCGCGCTCGGCGCGATCGTAGCGGCCGGTCTCCACCGAGCCGCCCGCCGGAGCGCGGCCGGGCGCCGGAGCGCCGATCGGACGCGGGGTCCAGAAGCCGAGCGGATCGGTGACGACCTCGTTGCGCAGCGAGGCCAGTTCCTTGCCGAGTTCCTCCAGCGCGTCCCCGGCGGGGTGTTCGCCGGGCAGCACGCCGACCGAGCGGGCCAGCGCCTGCACCCGGCCGAGCTCGGCCAGCAGCAGGTCGATCCGGGCCGGCAGCGCCGACCAGACCGCGTCCGCCGCGGAGGAGACCTCCATGATCCGGCCGTACCACTCGTTCATCCGGTCGACCAGCTCGCGCAGGCTCACCTGCTCGCTGAGCCGCGCCCCGCCGGTGAGCGAGGGCACGCCGCCCGGCAGCTGGCTGCCGGCGACGGTGACGCCCTTGCCGCGCAGCAGCTCGGTCAGCTCGATCAGGTCGGACTGGGTGGGCCTGGTGCGGCGCGAGCGCACCGCGCGGGCGGCGGCCAGCGCCTCGGAGTAGGTGTCGAACAGGGTCCACATCAGCTGCAGGCCGGGCTCGGCGGCCGACCAGCGCTCGGCGGTCAGGCCGCTCAGGTGGGCGCCCTCGAGCAGGCGTCGGCCCGGGTGGTCCTGCAAGGCCAGCAGGGAGGATTCGACGGCCTCGCGCTCGTCACCGAGCCCTTTGAGGGTGCGGTCCACCTCCTCGCGGGTCATCACGGGACCGTACGGTCCGGTCAACGCCATGCTTGCCTGTCTCCCTGGTGGTCGTGCCGGTCGTCAGATTGTCAGAACCGGATCCGAAGGGGCACTTCGGGGCCGGACCTTGTTGCAACCTTGACGCGGTCAGCCGGTGTAGTGCGCGGCGGGCGGGGTGGCCTCGTGTCCGGTGTAGGACTTGAGCCAGGTGTCATAGCTCTGCTGCCAGCCGCCGTTGGCGATGTAGGACTGCAGCACCGCGTTGATCCGGGCGACCAGGTCGCGCGAGCCGAGCTTGACCGCGACCGCGTAGTACTCGGTGTCCAGCTGGCCGGGCACGATCTGCAGCGAGTGGTCCTGCGCGTGCTGACTGACGGCCAGTGCGCCGTCGGTGATGGTCGCGTCGACCTGGCCGAGCTGCATGAGCACCAGGCAGTCCAGCTGGTTGGCGACCGGAACCTCCTGGGCCTTGTAGGGGGTGGCCTGCAGCGTGCTCTCGGCCGTCGAGCCGGTGGCCGTGCAGATCCGCTTGCCCTTGATGCTGTCGTTCAGGCCGCTGACCTGGGAGCCGTGCGGCACCAGGATCTGCTGGCCGGTGGTGAAGTAGTCCGCGGAGAAGGACACCTGCTTCTCGCGCGCGCAGCTGTGCGTGAAGGTGCGCACCACGACGTCGACCAGGCCGCTCTGCAGCGCGGGGATGCGCTGGTCGGTGGGGACGGCGAGGAGCTGCACCTTGTTCGGGTCGCCGAGGATGGCGGCGGCGAGCGCGTGCACCAGGTCGATGTCGAAGCCCTGGATGGCCCCGTTGTCCGGGTCGCGCGAGCCCCACAGGTAGCTGTTGGTGTCGATGCCCGCGACCAGCTTGCCGCGCGCGATGATCCGCTGGACGTCCAGGCCGGAGTCGGAGGTGCTCGGCGAGGCGGTGGCCAGTTCGTCGCACTTGGGCGCGTCGGCCGGCGCGCGGTCGATCCGCACCTGGGACTGCCGCGCGCCCGCGTCGTTCGGCGCGGCGGCGGAGCTGCCGGCGAAGGCGAACCCGCCGAGCATCAGTGCAGACGTCACCGCCCACACGCCGGGGCGCCGCAACCAGTTGGTGGTCTTCATCTCTGCTCTCCCCCTACCGGTACTCGGCCACACGCCGGTTGACGCCCATGACCACGCCCGCCGCGGCGAGTACCGCCAGCACGCCCGCGCCCGGCGCGAGCAGGGAGGTGGCGCCGCGGCCGCTGTCGGCGAGGCTGCGGAACTGGTCCTGCTCGTGCGCGGCCGCCGTGTCGAGGCTGCCCTTGAGCGAGGTGAAGGCCGCGTCGATGGTGCCGGTGCCGCTGCCGATGGTGTCGCTCAGGGCGGTGTCGTAGTTGCCGTTCTGGTTGGCGTCGTGGGCCGTGTCGTGCCGGGACTGCCAGTCGTGCCAGGACGTGAGCGCGGCGCTCATCGACTGCTGCGCCGTCGCGTCGCCGGAGGTCGTGGACTGCGCCTGTGCGAGCCGGCCGCTCAGGGTCGTCTTGTCCTGGTCCCAGGCGGTCTCGTAGGCGGTGGTCGAGCCGCGGGCCACCAGGTTGAGGTTCTCGGCGGCGCGGCACTTCAGCGCCTCGATCTCCGCCTGGTTGAGCACCTGGAGCGGAGTGGCGCCCTTGCTGTCGCTGTCCGCGAGGTAGGAGGAGGCGACGGCCTGCCCGACCCCCAGCCAGAGCAGCGCCACCGTCGCACCGAGGGTGGCGAGCACCAGGCCGGGGTTGAAGACGCGGTTGGTCTCGCGGAAGAGCCGGACCTGCGCGCGGACCAGCGCGGCCAGCAGCACCAGGCCGAGACCGAGCGCGGCCCAGGGCAGCGAGCGGGCGTCGGCGTAGTCGCTGTGCAGCCGGGCGGTCTCCGCGGTGTAGAGGTTCTGCGCCTCGCCGAGCATCTGGGTCTGCATCTGCGCGGAGGCGTAGCGCAGGTAGGCGCCGCCGAGCGGGTAACCCTGGCGGTCGTCGGCCTTGGCTGTCTCCACCAGGCCCGCGTAGACCGGCAGCTGGGCGTTGAGCTCGGTGATCCACTGCTGGCCCGGGTCACCCGCGCCGCTCTGTGCGGCGGCCTTGGTCAGCAGCTGCGACGCGGTCGCGATGTCGCCGGTGTACTGCGCGCGCACGGCCGCCGTCTCCGCGCCGGCCTGGAGGAAGGCGGTGGCCGCGGTGGTGTCCGCGTCGGCGAGGGAGCGGAAGATCTGCGCGGCGTCGTCGCTCAGCGGCTGGCTGTGGTTGACCACGTTGTCCGCGGCGGAGGAGCGCGAGCTCACCTGCCAGACCGTCAGTACACCGAAGAGCAGCGCGAGCAGCGCCAGCAGGGCGGCTCCGGTCTGCAGGCGGCGCGGCGGCGTGCCCGTCAGCGCGGCGGTCAGGCCGCCGCCGCGGCGGGCCGCGACCTGCGGCCCGGCCGGTCCTGGTACGTCCGGTCGCGTCGGCGCCGGTCGCGTCGTGGCCGGTGTGGCCATGCTGTGCGCCCCCTTCCCCCTGTGGCATTCGTCGGGAGAAGTATGGCCGTCCCGGAGGGCAGGTCACACCCAAGATGCGTCGATCTTGAGGATTCGCGGCAGAGCTGTGACACATCGGGCCGGATCGATCGTGTCCGGAATTGGCGAGGCGTGTACACAACTCTCCGACATCTATGACATTCCTCGTTCACCTCATTCATGTCCGGCGTTCCTGGCTCCGATTCTGTGAATCCGTCTGGAGGCTCGACCGTCTCCATCGGCCGATCGCGACCAGTGCGGTCCAGCGCGGGAGATGAGGAACCGTGAGCGGAGCCAGATTCCTGATCGTCACCGGGACGGACCGGGACAGCGGTGGGGAGTCGCCGTGGTTCGGTTGGCGCCTGCTCAGCGCGAACAACCGCGAGTTGGGACGCAGCGCCGGGTTCTTCCCCGGGCGTCAGGACTGCGAGGCGGCGGTGACCCGGCTGCGTGCCGAGCTCGACCGGGCCGTCCCCGTGGTCTACGTCGTGCGTCCCGACTCGCTCTGGCGCTGGCGCCTCGACGTCGACGGCGCCGAGACGGCGCGGTCCGGCCGGGCATACCACCGGCTGCGCGAGTGCCGGTACAACCTGGCACACTTCCTGGCCGGGGTGCCGCAGGCGGACGCCGCCGCGCACTCGCTGCCGGAGCAGCGCTTCGCCGTCCGCCGCGGCGGCGGCTCCGGGCACGCCTCCGGCGGCCTCGCCCGGGCGGTGCTCCGATGAGCGGCGGCACGTTGAGCGGCGGCACGTTGAGTGGGGGTCCGTCGGGCGGAGGGCCGGTGAGCGGGAGCCCGGCGGTCGGGCGGCGGCCCGTCGTGCGTGCGGGCCTCTCCGACCGGCTCTTCCGCGGCGGCCTGCGGCTCAGTGGCGGCGTGGTGCTGACGGTGATGCTCGCGATCGGCTTCTTCCTGGCCTACCAGGCCGCGAACGCCCTCCGGGTCGGCGGATTCGCCTTCCTGACGACCCAGACCTGGGAGCCGGACGCCGGCCGCGGCCACTTCGGCATCGCCGCCGTGCTGGTCGGCACGATCCTGGTCGGCCTGCTCGCGGTCTCACTGGCGCTGCCGATGGCCCTGTGCGCGGCCCTCTACATCTCCGAGTACGCGCCGCGCGGCATCCGGCAGACGCTGATCGCGTTGGTCGACCTGATGGCGGCGGTACCCAGCGTGGTCTACGGCCTGTGGGGCTTCTTCTTCCTGGAGCCGCGGATGACCGGACTGGCCCGCTGGATCTCCACCTACTTCGGCTGGATCCCGATCTTCAAGGTCGACGGCGCCGACCCGCACGACCCGCTGGCGCCGGTCGCGGCCTACACCTCCTCGACCTTCATCGCGGGCACCGTGGTCGCCTTCATGATCACCCCGATCATGTGCTCGGTCATGCGCGAGGTCTTCGGCCAGGCGCCGGCGGGAGAGCGTGAGGGCGCCTACGCGCTCGGCGCGACCCGCTGGGGCATGATCCGCTCGGTCGTGCTGCCCTACGGTCAGGGCGGCATCATCGGCGGCACGATGCTCGGCCTCGGCCGCGCGCTGGGCGAGACCATCACCGTCTACATGATCATCTCGATGGTCTTCGCGATACAGCCCCACGTGCTGCAGAGCGGTGCCAGCACCGTCTCCGCGCTCATCGCCCTGCACTACGGCGACTCCACGCCCTTCGGTGTCTCCGCGCTGATGGCTGCCGGACTCGCCCTCTTCCTGATGACCCTGGCGGTGAACTTCGCGGCCTCGGCCGTGGTCGCCCGCAGCCGCTCCGGAGCCGCCTCGTGACCACCTCCACCCCGCCTCTTCCGGCCGAGCCCGACGCCGCTGCCGAGGCCGTTGCCGCCGCCGCTTCCGTGCCGGAGTCCGATGGCACGGCGGTAGCCGTTGCCGCGCCCGCAGCTGCCGCTTCCGTGCCTGAGCCCGTTGCTGCCGCCGGTTCCGCGCCCGAGGCCGTTGCCGCAGCCGCAGCCGCCGCTGCTTCCGTGCCTGAGCCCGTTGCTGCCGCTGCTTCCGCGCCCGATGCTGTGGAAGAGGAGGAGCCCCGGACGACTGTCGTGCTGCGTACGCCGCCGCCGCCAGGCGGGCAGCAGCGCCGCCGTCCGGGCGGCGCCAAGCCCGCCGACCGTTACGCCGTCGTCGGCGCGCTGGCCGGCTCGCTCGGGCTCGCCACCCTGCTCTTCCACTACCTGCTGCCGTTCGACGGTCCGCTCGGCTTCGTCGTCACCACCTGGCTCTGCTTCCTCGGCCTCTACGCCCTGCTCGTCGCCCAGGAGGAGAACGGCCTCGCGGTCCGCGACCGGCTCGCCTCCGCGGTCGTGCACAGCGTGGCCGCGCTGGTGCTCGCGGCGCTGGCGCTCGTCGTCGGCTACGTCGCGACGCGCAGCTGGAACGCGCTGCCGCACGCCAACTTCTACACCCAGGACATGTCCTCGGCGGACTCGCTCACGCCGCTCACCACGGGCGGCGTGCTGCACGCGGTCATCGGCTCGCTGGAGCAGATCGGCATCGCGCTGGTCATCACCGTGCCCCTGGGCATCGGCACCGCGGTCTTCCTGACGGAGGTGCCGGGCCCGTTCAGCCGGTTCGTCCGCACGCTCGCCGAGGCGATGACGGCCCTGCCGTCCGTGCTGGCCGGGCTCTTCATCTACGCGGTCTTCGTCCTCGTCCTGGGCTGGGGCCGCAGCGGCTTCGCCGCGGGCTGCGCGCTCTCGGTGATGATGCTGCCGATCATCATCCGCGCCTCGGACGTGGTGCTGCGGCTGGTCCCCGCCTCGCTCAAGGAGGCCTCCTACGCGCTGGGCGCGGGCCGCCTGCGGACGACCCTCCGGGTCGTCCTGCCGACCGCCCGCTCCGGACTGATGACCGCAGTGATCCTCGGCACCGCGCGCGGCATCGGCGAGACCTCGCCGGTCCTGCTGACGGCGGGCTACAACAAGGGCTTCAACGCCGACCCCTTCAGCGGCCCCCAGGTCTCCCTGCCGCTGCTGGTCTTCACCCTGGTCCGGCTCCCCTCGCAGACCCAGATCACCCGCGCCTTCGGCGCGGCGATGGTGCTGCTGGCGCTGGTCATCTCCCTCTTCATCCTCGCCCGCGTCCTCGGCGGCCGCCCGGCCGGCACGCTGACGGCCGGCCAGCAGCGCCGCCGCATGGCGGCTTCCGCCCGTCTCGCCCAACGGTTCGTTGCCACGCCCGCTCGGGGGCGCGGGGCCCTGCTGACGAGGGGCTGCGCCCCGGGGCGCGAGAGACCACCCAGTGCGGACGGCCCTGCTCGTTCGGCGCGCCAGGTGGCTGGGTGGCTTGTCGCGCGGTTCCCCGCGCCCCTGGGTGGTGCGAAGTCCCCCTCCGACAGAAAGGTGACCGGCGTGCGTCGCCGAATCCTCGCGCTGCTCACGGTCGCCGCGATCGTGCTTCTCTGGGCCGCGGCCCCCCGCGCGCTCGCCAGCAACTACGTCCCGATCTCGGGCGCGGGCAGCACCTGGAGCAGTAACGCCATGGACGCCTGGGCCACCAACGTCAAGCAGTACGGCATGCAGATCAACTTCGACGCCACCGGCTCCTCCGACGGCCGCGCCAAGTTCAAGAACGGCGCCGTGGACTTCGCCGTCTCCGAGATCCCGTACGGCGTCACCGACCAGGGTGTCTACGAGGCGCCGCCCTCGCGCAAGTTCGCCTACATGCCCATCGTCGCCGGTGGCACCTCCTTCATGTACAACCTGAAGATCAACGGACGCCGGGTCACCAACCTGCGCCTGTCCGGCGACACTCTCGCCGGCATCTTCACCGACACCATCACCAAGTGGAACGACCCGGCGATCGCCGCGGACAACCCGGGTCTGACGCTGCCGGCCCGGCAGATCGTGCCGGTCGTGCGGTCCGACGGGTCGGGCACCACAGCGCAGTTGACCACCTGGCTGAGCAAGACCGACGAGGCGTCCAAGTGGGACGCCTACTGCGTCAAGGCCGGGCGCAGCGCGCCCTGCGGGATCACCTCCTTCTACCCGACCATCCCCGGCTCCGGCTTCATCGCGCTGAGCGGCTCGCAGGGTGTGTCCGGGTTCGTCGCGCAGGACCAGAACGAGGGGTCGATCACCTACGTCGAGTACTCCTACGCGCTCAACACCGGCTTCCCGGTGGCCAAGATGCTCAACGCCTCGCACTACTACGTCGAGCCGACGGCCCCCGCCGTCGCGGTGGGGCTGACGACGGCGCGGATCAACTCGGACCTGACGCAGGACCTGGCCGGCGTCTACAACAGCTCCGACCCGCGCGCCTACCCGCTGTCCAGCTACAGCTACATGATCCTGCCGACGGCCGTGGAGAGCGGGTTCAACACCGACAAGGGCCGCACGCTCGGCGCGTTCGCCTACTACTTCCTGTGTCAGGGGCAGCAACAGGCCCCGGCGCTCGGGTACTCGCCGCTGCCGATCAACCTGGTGCAGGCCGGTCTCGACCAGATCCGCCGGGTGCCCGGGGTGCAGGCGCAGAACATCACCATCAGCAACTGCAACAACCCGACCTTCTCCTCCGACGGGACCAACACCCTCGCCAAGACCGCGCCGTACCCGCCGGCCTGCGACAAGCAGGGCACGACGCAGTGCGACACCGGCACCGGTGGCGCGGGCGGCAGCGGGGGAGCGGGTTCCGGCGGATCCGGTGGGTCCGGCGGGTCGGGTGGCGCCGCGGGTGGCGACACCGGCGCGACCTCGGGTGGGGCCACCGGCGGGGCGGCCGGCGCGGGCGGGACGACCGCGGGGACGGGCGGCGCCGGGCCGGCCGCCGACCCCGGACTGGTCGGCGGGTCGAGTGGCGGCGGAGCGTCGGGTTCCGGCGGTACGCAGGTGAACGCCGATCCCGTCGCCATCAGCGCGAACGACACGAGCGACCTGGAGCACGTGCTGATGGCGCTGGCGGCGGTCCTGCTCGCCTGCGTCGTGGCGCTGCCGCCGGTGATCGCCCGCCGGATGGCCCGCAAGAACGGCGGCCTGTGATGCTGCGTCGAATCCGAAGCGCTCCGAAGAGCAGCGCCGCCCCCGTGCGGCCGCGCTCCCGCGCGCTGTCGCGCGCCCTGCGCACCGGCGTGGCCTGCGCCGTGCTGGCGGCGGTCGCCGCGGGCGTGGTGACCTCCGCGTCCTCCGGCGGCGCCGACCGCACCGCCACTGCGCTGCCCACCGGCGGACCCTCCGTCCAGGTCGACCCGATCACCGGCAAGCCCGTCCCGGTCGGCTCCGGCGCGAACGGTTCGACCGGCGCGAACGGCGCGACGGGCGCGACCGCTGTGAGTGGCGCGAGCGCGACGGGCACGAGTCCCAACGGCTCGACCGGCGCCGTGCCGGGCACCGAGCTGAGCACCGTCGGCAGCAGCGACCCGCGTCTGCCCGGCTCACCGACCCTGGTCACCCCGGCCGGCTCCGGCTCCGCCGTCAGTGTGCACGGCACCGGCCCGTTCGCCGGGCTGACGGTGACCGTGGCGCAGACCACCGACCTGACCGACCAGGTCGTCAAGGTCGACTGGACCGGCGGCGAGCCCACCCTGCCGAACCCCTCCAGCTTCGCCCAGGACTACCTGGAGCTGATGCAGTGCTGGGGCGACGCGGCCACCGGGCCGGACCGCACCCAGTGCCAGTACGGCGGCCTGCGCGGCGACAGCCGCGGCGGCGCCTACGTCTCCACCCGCCAGCTGAACTACGGCTCGCTGGTCGACCCGCTGGAGCCGATCAAGCAGACGCAGCCCAACGTCAACGTCTACACGCCCTTCCACGCCGTCAACGGCGTCGTGGAGACGACGGCGGGCAGCCAGTTCTTCGACGTGGAGTCCACCAACGAGGTGCCCTTCGCGCCCACCCGGGCCGACGGCACCGGCCAGGTCTACTTCGAGACGCAGACCGGCATGGAGGCGCCCGGCCTCGGCTGCGGGGAGACACCCGACAACCTCAAGGTGCCGCCGAAGGAGGGCCGCCAGTGCTGGCTGGTCGTCGTTCCGCGCGGTGAGGTCGACGTCGACGGCAGGACCCCGACGGGCAACTCGGGCCAGCTGCAGTCCTCGCCGCTGTCGACGAGCAACTGGCGCTACCGCATGGTCGTGCCGCTGCACTTCACCCCGCTCGGCCTCAACTGTCCGATCGGCAGCGACGAGCGGCTGACCTACGGCACCGAGATGGTGCAGGAGGCGATCACCCGCTGGCAGCCGGTGCTCTGCCGGCAGACCTCGTCGATCTTCGGCTACACGAAGATCGACGACAATCTGGCCCGCGGCAAGCTGGTCAACGACGCCGACCCCGGCCTGGTCTACGTGGCCGATCCGGTGCCCGCCGACCAACTCCCGGCCGGGCGCTCACCCGTGTACGCGCCGGCGGCCCTGTCCGGCGTGACCGTCGCCTTCGACATCCAGAGCCAGTCCTACACCAGCGCCCCGGCCGACGTGCGCCAACGTGAGGGCCAGCGCATCAAGAGCCTCAACCTGACGCCGCGCCTGGTCGCCAAACTGCTGACGCAGTCGTACCGCTACGCCGTCGGCTACGCGGCGACGGACGTCCAGAACAACCCCCCGGACCTCACCACCGACCCCGACTTCCTGGCGCTGAACCCGGACTTCAAGCCGCTCGCGTTCCTCTCCCGGATCCCGGACATCCTGGTGCCGCTCGGCCAGTCCGACGCCGCCCGGCACCTGTGGGCGTGGGTCGAGGCCGACCCGGACGCGCGGGACTTCCTGGCCGGCAGGAAGGACCCGTGGGGGATGACCGTCAACCCCAACTACACGGCGAGCCAGCTCAACCTGCCGCGCGACGACTTCCCCAAGAGCGACCCGTACTGCCAGACCTTCCCCGGCGACCCGTACAACCGGCCGCCGCTGTGCACCCTGGACGCCCACCCGTACGCGGTCGGCATGCACGACGCGGCGCGCTCCGCCGCCCGCGGCGACACCCTCGCGAAGACCATCTGGGACGCCACGGCCACCCCGCCGCAGCTGAAGAAGGCGACGCCGCAGCCCCAGGGCCAGATCGGCATCCTCGCGGTCACCGACACGGCGACGGCGGCCCGGTACGGCCTCGACACGGCCAACCTGCTCAACGGGGCCGGGCAGTTCGTCGCGCCGACCACGGCCTCGATGCTGGCCGCCCAGGCGGCGATGACGCCCGTCGGCACCACCGGCGTGAGCCTGCTGCCGCCGGACAGCAAGGCCAAGGGCGCCTACCCGCTCACCGTCGTCAGCTACGCGGCCACCGTGCCGTCGCTGCTGACCAAGTCCGAGGGTGCCGCCTTCGCCTCCCTGCTCCGCTACGCCGCCGGTCCGGGCCAGACGCCCGGGGTGGCACAGGGGCAGCTCGTCCCCGGCTACGTGCCGATGCCGCAGGCGCTGCGCACGAAGACGCTCGCCGCCGCCCAGACCATCGCCGACGGCGCGGGCAAGCCAGGCGGCGGCACCACCGGCGGCACGGGCTCCACCACCGGTTCCTCCGGCGGCACGACCGGCGGGGCGAGCGGTGGCACGGCCGGGGGGCTCGGTTCCTTGGGCGGGGCGAGCGGCAGCGGCGGCGCGAGCGGCGGATCGGGGGCGTCGGGGGGCGTCTCCGGCGGCTCGTCCGCGACGCCGCACGGCCCGCCGACGCTCGCACCCAGCGCACCGGCCGTGCAGAACGTCGCCCGCACCGCCGCCACGCCCGTCGGCTCCGCCCAGTACCTGTTCGTGGTGCTGCTCTGCGTCGCCGTGCTGGCCGCCGGAGCCGCACCGCTGCTCACCCGCTTCCTGCGGCGGTCCCGGGGCTGACCCCGCGTCCCGACTGTCCCCCCGGACCGCCCTACGGATCACGACCTGACGCCCAGCCCGACGGCCGGAACCCTCCGCCCGTCCACTGCTCCACCGTCGAAAGGGAACCGTTCCATGACCGGCAAGTACAGGCTTCTCGCCGCCGCCGCTGGTGTCGCCCTCCTCGCCGTCGGCGCCGGCACCGCGCACGCCGACCCGGTGGGCGCGCCCACCTACCGCCCGCTCGCGGGTGTCGGCTCCGACACCACCCAGGGCGTCATGAACGCGATGTCGAACGCGATCACCATCAACGGCCAGAAGGTGATCGGCTCGTACGACGCGACCGGCTCGGCGACCATCGCCACCCAGTCCGCGGCTGCCTGCCAGGCCGAGGCCCGCCCGAACGGCTCCGGCGCGGGCCGCACCGCGCTGCTCAACTCGCTGGGCGCGAACGACGGCTGCCTGCAGTTCTCGCGCTCCTCCAGCCTCAACCTGACCTCCGCCACGCCGGGCCTCACCTACGTGCCCTACGCCATCGACGCGGTCACCTACGCGATCACGCCGACCAGCTCGCTGCCGCGCTCGATGACCCTGGCCGACCTGCACGGCATCTACACCTGTGACCCCAACTACGTGGGCACCGCCCCGAACTACTCGATCCACCCGCTGCTGCCGCAGGCCGGTTCGGGCACCCGCTCCTTCTGGGAGACCGCCGTCGGCATCGCCGACGCCGACGTGGTCGCGGGCAAGTACCCGTGCATCAGCGACACCAAGAACGGCAAGCCGATCGAGGAGCACGACGGCCGCGTCCTGGACGACAACTCCATCGCGCCGTTCTCCATCGCCCAGTACATCGCCCAGGGCGCGGGCACCCTCGCCGACCTGCGCGGCTCCGCGCTGCTCGGCAGCATCAACGGCACCCCGTCGCTGCTGCTCAACACCGGCTCCGCGGCCACCCGCGAGGTCTACAACGTGATCCCCTCCGCCAGTGTCGGGACCGCCCCGTGGAGCACCGTCTTCGTCGGCTCCAACTCCCTCATCTGCCAGCAGGGTTCGATCATCAAGAACTACGGCTTCGGCATCGACACGAACTGTGGCGACACCTCCAAGGTGACGGGCTGACCCTGCCCGCCCGCACGGAACCACCCACCTGTCCTCGTACGCACACACGCAGACTCACGAAGGCGAGTTCCCTGTGTCGACCCTCCGTATCTCCCGGCGCGTGGCGCTGGCGACGGCCACGCTGCTGGCGTCCGGCGCCACCACCCTGATCGGCGCGGCCGCCGCGCACGCCGACACCCAGCTCGGCACCATGACCGCGACGCCCGCGAGCGGCGCCGACAACGACGCGATGAGCTTCACCACCTCCGGCGGCTGCACCGGCGGTGGGACCAACCTGATCATGTCGGTGTCGGGCGCGGGCTTCCCGGCCACCGGCACCCAGGTCGTCGGCAACTCCGCGACCTCGGTCTACCAGCAGACCGCAGCGGGCGGCTACGTCGTGCCGCTGGCCAACACCATGCGCTACTTCGCCCAGCAGGCCGGGATCACCGCCCTGTCCGGCGAGTACGACTTCACCCTGACCTGCCGCAACGCCTTCGGTGCCACCACCTTCGGCGACTACGTGGGCAAGATCTGGTTCACCAGCCCGACCGCCTACACCTCCACCAACCCGACCCAGACGGCCACCACCACGACCCTCGCGGTGACCCCGGCCGGTCAGGCCACGGTCGGCGGCGCGGTCACCCTGACCGCCACGGTCACCCCGGCCGCCGGCGGCAACGTGCAGTTCTACGACGGCGCCACCCCGATCGGCACGCCGGTCGCGGTCGCCAACGGCACCGCCACGCTGACCACCTCGGCGCTGACCCAGGGTGCCCACCAGCTGTCCGCCGCGTTCACCTCGACGGACCCGGCGTTCGGCAACTCCGCGTCCACCGCCACCTCCTACACCGTCAGCCCGCCGAGCGCGCAGGCCACCACGACGGCGCTGGCGGTCGCGCCCGGCAGCTCCTCGGCGGCCGGCACCGCGGTCACGTTGACCGCCACGGTCACCCCGTCGAACGCGGACGGCACGATCACCTTCACCGACGCCACCACCGGCACCGCCCTCGGCAGCCCGGTCGCCCTCGCCAACGGCACCGCCACGCTGACCACCAGCACCCTGCCCCAGGGCGACCACCAGCTCACGGCCGCCTTCACGCCCACCGACGCCACCAAGTTCGCGGCGTCCACCTCGCAGGCCGTCACCTACACGGTCAGCGCCCCCGGCGGCGGTGGCGGCACGGGCGGTGGCACCGGCGGCGGCACCGTGACCGGTACCGAGAACATCACCACCACCGTCGCCCCCGGCGCGCTGGTGCTGAGCGTCGCGGGCAGCACCGTCGCCCTGCCGCCGCTCACGCTGAACTCGGCCAGCACCCTGTTCGCCTCGGCCGGTCCGATCCAGACCGTCACCGTCACCGACACCCGTGCGGGTGCGCCCGGCTGGTCGCTCAGCGGCCAGGTCGTGGACTTCACCGACGCGGGCGCCGACAAGATCAACGGTGAGAACCTCGGCTGGATCCCGCGCCTGGTCAACAAGGTGGACGGGCTGAACGTCACCCTCGGCGGCGCGGTGGCCCCGGCCAACGCGGTCGCGGCCGGCGACGGCGGCGCGCTCGGCCTCAAGTCCTCCCGGACCCTGGCCACCGCGACCGGCCTGGGCACTGCCCAGCTCGGCGCCGACCTCTCCCTGGTCGCGCCCACCTCCACCAAGGCGGGCACCTACACCGCGGTGCTGACGCTCACCGCGATGTGACCAGCGCTCCTCGTTCCACCCGACCGTGATGTGACGTTCCGTCGCTGATGGCCGCCCCGTCGCACCGCGCCCCTCGTCCGAGCGCGGTGCGACAGGGACAGCCTGCCCAGTCACCCCCCGTCCGCGCAAAGGACCCCCGCCATGACCCGCCCCCCGACGAGAGCGCGCCGCGCCCTCCTCGCGCTGACGGCGCTGCTCACCGCCGTCCTCGCCGCGCTCGCGCCGACCGTCGCGGCGGCGCTGCCCGCTCCCGCCTCCTTGCCCGCCGCTGCTCCCGAGGCGCAGCAGCAGACCTTCGGCATCCAGCCGGCCTCGGCGTCCGGCCCCGACCAGCGCGCGGCGCTCACCTACGCGGCCACGCCCGGGGCACAGCTCAAGGACCACGTCGCCGTCTACAACTACGGCGACGACCCGCTGACCCTCTCCCTCTACGCGGCGGACGCGTTCAACACCTCCACCGGCGGCTACGACGTGCTGCCGGCCTCCAGGACCTCCACGGACGTCGGCGCCTGGATCCACCTCGCCGTCGGCACGATCACGCTGCCGCCGCGCACCCGGCAGATCGTCCCCTTCACCCTCGCCGTCCCCGCGAACGCCTCGCCCGGCGACCACTCCGGCGGCGTGGTCCTGGCCCTGCGCCGCCACACGACCGATGCCAAGGGCAACGACATCACCGTCGACCAGCGCGTCGGCACCCGCGTCCACCTGCGCGTGCCCGGCGCGCTGCGGCCCAAGCTGGTCGTGGAGTCGGTCGCGGTGAGCTACCGGGGCACGCTCAACCCCTTCGGCACCGGGACGACGACGGTCAGCTACACCGTCCGCAACGCCGGCAACATCCGCCTCGCCGGGCGCCAGGCGGTCCGCGTCCACAACGCCGTCGGCGGCCTGACGACGGCGAGCGGCCCCGGCGCGCTGACGGAGCTGCTGCCGGGCAACACGGAGACCTACACGGTCCAGGTCCGGGGCGTCTTCCCGACGCTCTGGTCGACGGCGAGCATCACCGTGGACCCGATGGCCGTCCCCGGCGACGCGGACCCGGCGCTGCCGTCGGCGATCAGCGACCACGTCTACGCGACGATCTCGTGGACGCTCGTCGCGGTCGTCATCGTGCTGCTGGCGATCGCGGTCAGCCTCTTCCTCCGCTTCCGCCGTCGCCGCCGCTACGGCCCCACGGGCACCCCGGGCCCCTTCGGCGGCCCGCCTGCCGGCCCCTCGTCCCCGCCCACCGGCTCGCCCGCGCCCGTGCCGGTCCCGGCGCCAGTGCCGTCGCTCCCGGCCCCCGCTTCCGGTGGTTCGGTCGGGGAGGCGGCTGGGCCGGTGGCTGTCCCCGTGCCGGTCCCCTCCGGCCCGCCCGCGTCCGCGCCGACGCCGGAGGCGTCGGGCTCGGCGGCGGCGTCGCTGTCGGCTCCTGCCTCCGGTGGTTCGGCCGGGGAGGCGGCTGGGCCGGTGGCTGTCCCCGTGCCGGTCCCGTCCGGCGCGCCCGCGTCCGCGCCGACGCCGGGGGCGTCGGGCTCGGCGGCGGCGCCGCTGTCGGCTCCTGCCTCCGGTGGTTCGGCCGGGGAGGCGGCTGGGCCGGTGGCTGTCCCCGTGCCGGTCCCGTCCGGCGCGCCCGCGTCCGCG